>JBJEQL010000045.1:0-24204 GCA_051881735.1 Oscillospiraceae bacterium | reverse complement strand
TAATGTTCAAAATGCAGACGGTTATTTCCGCCCGTTACAGTATCCGTGTAGATAAGGCGGCGCATTTTGTTCTTAGTACAAACATTCATTATAACGTTGACAAACTGGAAAAATACAGGGATTAACATAAGGACGCCGAGAACTGCCCATATTGCTATGATAACAAAGAAATCCGATCTTTTAAAGGTAAGCTCAAAGCGCTCCAGAACATGGTTGTCTGTTCCTTCGATCGGGTAGGATAACCAGTAGCATTCACTTATAATTACTTCATCAACTGCTTTCTGATGATCCATTTCGGGGTCGAAATCAAAGGTTTTACGAATGATCTCCGATATATCAGATGCACTGATAAGAATATCGCCTGAGTCAGAAATGAAATCCGAACTTGTTTCCTTATCAAAATAGAGAATTACGTTTTCGTCCGAGAAATCGAACGAACCGCTGTTTTTCGTTTCAAATGTAGCGTCGCCGTGACTTGCCAGAGCATTTCCGTTACTGTCTGTAATGCATATAGCCTCGGAGGAATCCGTGTATTTTATTATATGTTCAAGAATTGAGGCTTCATCCTCATAAGCTATCCCATCGCTGATTATCCTGCTCATTCTTGTCACATCATTTGCGGAGTTGTTAAGCTTTTCGGATGTCACAATACCGATGACAAAGCCAATGCAGAACATCATTACAATTATGGAGATGAGAATAGACGCAATAAAAAGTATTATCGAGGGCAAAACGTGTGATTTGCGAAGCTGTTTTATTTTCCTTTTCTTTGCATTGCTCATTTTTATGTCCTTTTCAAATAGAATTGTGTTTTTGATTTCCTTTATTATAAACTTATTGTCATATTTTGTCAACTGTCTTATATAACCTGAGCTTGCTTGGTTAATGCAGACCAATTCAAAAAATCAGCATTTTCAAAGTAAAGAACTATATCAGCTTTACAAAAGGCGCAAGTTCATCGGGGTGGAACCCCTCGCCGAAGCAATCCTTCAAAGCGTAAAACACCGTATCATGCGCATCGGTCTTGCCCCAGTCGTGAAAGCCCTCACGTTTTATATGTGCGCCTATATCGCAGTTTATAAGCACCGTTTTTGCATGATTTCTCCACGGACGACCGAGATACACCGTTTCATCGGGGCAGTTCCCCGTAAAACGGCAGTTTTTGAAAATATATCCGTCAGGTTCGCCGCAATAGGTCGAAGCGGCGGTAACATAACCGTTGACTTCCTTTCCACAATCAAGGGAAAAAAGCTCGCAGTCTTCAAAGGTCGCTGCAGCGCTGCCAAAAATAAAGTCCACTTCTCCCTCAATATAACAGCTGCGGTAAAGCTGCCTGCCGACTTTTCTCTCGGCGAATTCCGTCGGTCCCTTAAAGCCGCCCTTTTCTATCTCCTTAAAAGGCAGCGGACCTGTAAAAAGCGTGTCCTGATGCCCGAGAATACGGCAGTTTTCAAAGGAGATACGGTCGCCTTCCGCATAAACAGCAATAGCCTGTCCGACTTTATCGCCGAAGCCTGCCGTATTGGATATGGTCATATTTTTGCAGCTGAAACCGTCCGTATTCACCAGAAAAGTATATGAGCGGAATGTTCCCAGCTTTTCACCGTTCTGCATTATCCTTGCATACATACCGTACTCAATGACGGTTTCTTTTTCATCTTCACCAATAAGTGTTAGGTCGGGTGTAATTACCTCGACACGTTCGTTGTATATGCCTTTTTTTACGAATATGGTATCATTGCTTTTCGCAGTCTTTACCGCTTCCGCTACCGAAGTGAAATCTCCCGTGCCGTCCTTTGATACAACTATCATTTCGATGCCTCCTCCGACATATATTTTCCCTTTATCCTTTTTATTACAATTACAGCGGCAACAGCAGACAAAATTCCAACGGAGATATTACTTACAAGCATCATAATGCCTGCGCTTTCGCTGCCGAGGTCGGTAAAATTCTGAAGATACCACAGAACAGGCACACGGAACACAAATATCCTTGCAGCGTTCAGCAAAAGCGTAAGCTTTGTATATCCGTATCCGTACAAAAGCGCCATAACAGCGGCGTTAATACCAAGCGTTATCATTCCCGGCATTTCATATTTTGCAACGCTTTTTATAAGCACCTTGAATGCTTCATCGCCGCCCGAAAAAAGTCCGCATATAAAATCAAAATTAAGCATTATGACAGCATAAAATACTGTACCTATCGCAAGATTTATTATAAGCGTTTCACGGAATGCTGCAAGCGCACGTTTATGCTTTCCTGCTCCGATATTCTGGCTTATGATAGAAGCTCCGCCTTCCTGAAAGCCGTTTTGCAGATTAGTTGCAAGACCTCCCATATTGTTTGACACACCGAGAGCGCCTACGGTGGAATCTCCGTATATCGTACACATGGAGTTTGCGATAAGCTTGCCATAAGCAAAAGCAGCACGTTCAACTGCCGCAGGCGCAGCTGTCTTTATCACGGGCTGAGATGTATCTTTTTTAAAGCTGACTGCGGAAAGTGAGAATCCGAACGGACTTGTTCTGTCGCATATCTTACGCAGCGCAAACAGAAAAAATATACACTGTGAAATAAGCGTTGCAGCTGCTATCATCACCGCTTCTCCGTTCAGTACATAAACAAAAAATGCAGTCAATGCCAGCTTGACCGACAGAACGATAAAATTCAGCCGCAGTATGAGCCGTGAGTTTCCTCTGGAACGCTCCACAGCAATATACACCGAATTAAAAAAGTTCAGCACAATTGCAATAAGCTCAACGGTGAAATACTCCGCGCCTGCCTTTATCATGCTTTCGGTGGTGCCGTTAAGACGGAGAAAGCTCTCCGAAAAGGGGATAAGCATCAGCACGAGCGCTCCTGCAATTCCGCACATCGCATAAACCGTGCTGACACGCCGCTTTACAAGGCTGTAATCTCCTGCGCCGTAAGCCTCGCTTATCTTCATTCCGCCGCCGATCGAAAGTCCTGTGCCTATTGCGGAAATAAGGAAGCTTATCTGTGAGATATATGCAATTGAGGACACCGTTCCCGAGCTGATATGAGCCGCCATAATTGTATCAAGTATCTTGAACAGCTGCATAAGCCCTTGATAAATCATCAACGGAATTGAAACGTATGCGACAACGCTGCGCATATTGCCGTTCAGCGCAAATTCACGGAACTCTTCATCGCTTTTAAAGCGTTTTGTGTTTGTCATAATAAACCTTTCATGAAAAAGCTGCGCCGCACTCTGGCTAATGAAGTGCGGCGCATATTACTGGAAGTAACATACTATAGCAATCCACAAAAATATCCTGACAAGTTCGGCGGTGCAAAGCTTGAATAGTGTCGTCACTCACCCTTGACAGGCATCAAGCCTGCCTGCAGGTTCGTTCCTAACTCTTCAAGCTTTGCCCTCGCCTCCTTTTGTCAGTCTATTTTTATGTCTTGCTATAAGGAAACATTGATTAAAGTGAAGTGTTCGTTTCCTTAGGAATACGCTGATTAATGCGAAGCAATTGTATTGCTTTGCGATCGTTTCGCCGTTTTGAGGAATACTCGAAAATCCATCACTGAGAGCATGACGAAAAACGGCAGAAACGATTTAATCGGCGTTTCCTTAGTATCAGAAATTAAAGTATTTTTTAGCGTTACCGTAGGAAATATCGCTGACGATCTCGCCGAGAGCTGCCATATCATCGGGATATTCACCGTTTTCAACAAGCTCTCCGAAGAAACCGCAGAGAATACGTCTGAAGTATTCGTGACGAGGATAAGAAAGGAAACTTCTTGAATCGGTGAGCATACCTACAAAGCCTGCAAGATAACCGAGATTTCCGAGAGAAATAAGCTGATCTCTCATTCCGGTCTTGTGGTCGTTGAACCACCATGCAGAACCGTGCTGGATCTTGCCAACTGCTTCCGAACTCTGGAAACAGCCGAGAATTGTGTCTATTGCCTGATTATCGTTAGGGTTAAGGCTGTAAATAATGGTCTTCGGCAATGCGTTTTCACACTCGAGAGCATTAAGGAAATCAGCGGTCAGCGAGGACGGAGCATAGTTGTTTATGCAGTCATATCCCGTGTCGGGACCGAGCTTCTCATACTGTTTGGTGTTGTTATCACGCTTTGTGCCGTAGTGGAGCTGCATTACCCAACCTCTGCGGCTGTATTCTCTTCCGCAGAACAGCATGAACATTGTCTTATAGCTTTCAGCTTCTGCAGCCGAAACAGCTTCGCCGTTCATTCTCTTTGAGAAGATCTCTTCTGTTTTTTCTTCGGATATAGGAGAAAAATATACATATTCAAGAGCATGGTCGGAAACACGGCAGTTCATTTCGCCGAAGAAATCCATTCTTGCGCAAAGCGCTGCTTTAAGGTCTGCAAAGCTGTTGATCTTAACTCCGCTTACCTCGGCAAGCTTGGCAATATAGGAAGTGAATTCGGGTTTTTCTATGTTCATAGCCTTGTCAGGACGCCATGCAGGATAAACCTTTGTATCGAAGCTGCTGTCCTCGGCAAGCTTTTTGTGCCATTCAAGGGAATCGGCAGGGTCGTCGGTTGTGCATATAACTTCAACTCCGGACTGCTTGATAAGTCCTCTTACGCTCATGCCGGGTTCAGCAAGCTTTTTGTTGCAAAGCTGCCATACTTCCTCTGCGGTATTGCCGTTGAGAACACCGTCATAACCGAAATAACGCTGGAGTTCAAGATGACTCCAATGCAGAAGCGGATTGCCGACAGCCTTTCCGACAACCTCTGCCCATTTCTGGAACTTCTCTCTGTCGGAAGCATCGCCTGTGATGTATTTTTCGTCAACGCCTGCGGAACGCATAAGACGCCATTTATAATGGTCGCCGCCAAGCCATACCTGAGTGATATTGTCGAATCGTCTGTCCTCGGCGATCTCACGGGGATTTATGTGGCAATGGTAGTCGATGATAGGCTGTTTTGCAGCATAATCGTGAAAAAGAGTTTTTGCAGCAGGTGTGGTCAGAAGAAAATCCTTATCCATAAATTTTTTCATTTTTGAAGATCCCTTTCTATTATTTAGTGAATTTTGTTGTGGAACGTTCGATTATTTCTGCGGAAAAAACTGTCTTTTTCGGCAGAGATCTGTCGTCCGATAAAATATCCATAAGATTTGAAACACAGTTGCGGCAGAGTGTTTCGAGCTTGTTATCCACCGAAGTAAGCTCCGGTTCGCAGCATTCGGAAATATCAAAATTATTATATCCTGTGACAAAAAGATCTTCCGGCACGGATATTCCTGCCTCACGGGCGTATTTAAGCACTCCGACTGCAATTATATCATCAGAGGTTATGATACCGTCAAATTTTATGCCTTTTTTAGCGATCTCCGCAACAGCGTTTTTGGCAATCTGTACGGTTACGTTGTGAGAATCGATGAAATGCACACCATCATCCGGCAGCCTGATACCGGCGTCCTTCACAGCGGATCGGAAACCGTCAAGCTTTTTCGTTCCGCTGTATGAGTGGGAATTGAAGATATACAGCAGGTTGCGTTTTCCGCTTTTTATAAAGTTTTCCGTCACCTCATATATCGCTGCGCTGTCATCACAGGTCGTACAGTAAACGTTCGGAGCGTTCAGAACGCCGTTTACTATCATTACAGGGACGGTAGCCGCAGCATTCTTTATATAGTTGTTTTGCTGATCGTCGTTTTCAATATAATTCGAACCGACAAGCACAACTGCGTCAACTCTTTTTGAAAGAAGCATCGTCATGCACTTTTCTTTAACGTCATGGTCATAGCCTGTGCAGGACAGAAGCGAATCATAGTTGTTTTTGCGCAGCTCCTGTTCAATATGGTAGATCGCACGGGCGAGATACGGGTCGGAAGAGTCCGCACACATAATGCCTATGGTCTTCATTGTGTTAAGTCCCAGCCCTCGTGCGAAAACATTGGGAGTGTAACCCATCTCGTCAATGGCTGCAAGAACCTTTGAACGTGTTTTCTCGCTGACGTTGGAACTGCCGTTGATCACTCTTGAAACAGTCGCTATTGAAACGCCGGTTTTTTTAGATATATCGTATATGTTCACAGTCTGAGAATCCTTTCCCTATGTTTGGTTATGAAAGAAAAAGTTATATGTTTCAAGATTTTTGTAAATAGTATGCAGATTTTGATGTAAGCATTTACATTTCTGCGTGGCTTTATTATATCGCACTGTGAAAACAAAATCAATACATTTTTATTAATATTGTTTGATATAACCAAAAGAAATGTGATAATATTGTGATAATATATAAAATTGAAATAAAATCATTGACATTCGATAACTTTGACGATATAATTTGAATATGAAAGCGGTTACAATATGTACAATATGTAACTTATCTTACTTAAAGCTGATTACAAATTTCTTATATTCTTCACCACCTTTCTTCTCGAATGATGTCCATGAATGCGCAGGAAACCTCCAAAAACTGCGCATTCGGAACGTCATTTACGATGGAATACACGGTGAAATGTAAGCGCTTTCAAAAATGATATGTAAAAGTAAAAAAATAACTATATAAAAGAGGGATCTCCGTGAAAACAATTAACGAGGCTGTAAAGGAAAGAAAAAATCGTCCTGTCAAGGTCGTTCAGTTCGGCGAAGGCAATTTCCTGCGTGCTTTTGTAGATTATATGATCGATATTCTCAACGAAAAGACTTATTTTAACGGAGATATCGTTCTGGTTAAGCCGATCGAATTCGGTACTCTGGAACAGTTTGAAAAGCAGGACGGACTTTACACCGTTTATCTCAGAGGCCTTGAAAACGGCGCTGAAACAATTAAGAAAAGAATAGTAACGAGCGTGAGCGGTGCAGTTGCTGCTCATGAAAATTACAGCGAGTATGCAAAGCTTGCGACGCTTGACAGCCTTCGCTTTGTTGTATCGAACACAACAGAAGCAGGTATCGTTCTCAACCTTGATGACAAGCTTGAAATGGAGCCGCCGAAAAGCTATCCTGCAAAGCTTACAAAGTTCCTTTATGAACGTTACAAGCATTTCAACGGCGATACAAGCAAGGGTCTGATAATTCTTCCTGTTGAGCTTATCGACAACAACGGTGCAGAGCTTGAACGCTGCGTAAAGGCGCTTGCAGAAGCGTGGAAGCTTGAAGGCGGTTTCACAGCATGGCTCGATGAAGCTTGCGTTTTCACAAGCACACTTGTTGACAGAATTGTTACAGGCTATCCGAGAGATGAGGATAAGCAGATATTTGAAGAATTCGGCTATGAGGACAAACTTCTTGTTACCGGTGAGCCTTTCGCACTTTGGGTAATCGAATCCAAGCGTGATATAAGCAATGAGCTGCCATTTGAAAAAGCCGGTTTACCCGTTATCTTCACAGATAACCACAAGCCGTACAAGCAGCGCAAGGTTCGTATCCTCAACGGTGCGCACACATCATTCGTTCTTGCTTCATATCTTGCAGGAAACGATTATGTCGGCGAATCAATGGACGATGAAACAGTTTTCCGTTTCATGAGAAGCACGATCTTTGACGAAGTTATTCCTACACTTGACCTTCCCGAAAAGGATCTGAAGGATTTTGCCGAAGCGGTAACAGACCGTTTCAAGAATCCGTTTATAAAGCACGCTCTGCTGGCTATATCGCTTAACAGCGTTTCCAAATGGAAAGCAAGATGTATGCCCAGCTTTACGGAATACATAAACAGAAAGGGAACCCTTCCCGAACATCTTACATTCTCCCTTGCAGCGCTTATCGCATTCTACAACGGTACAGAAATACGTGACGGTGCATTGATAGGTCACAGAGATGGCGAAGAATATCTTATAAAGGATGATAAAGCTGTGCTTGAATTCTTTGCTGAGAATTCTGCGCTTTCACCCGAAGAACTGGCTGACAAGGTTCTCGGAAATGTTGGTTTCTGGGGTACAGACTTAAGAAAATACAGCGGTGCAGCTGAAAAAGTAAGCGCTTACATTACTGACATCAGAAAAATCGGAATGAGAAAAACTCTGGAAAAATATTTTGGATAACATAATATAAGGAGTTATATTATGGAAATTATTAAAATTAATGATAATGACAACGTTGCGGTTGCGGTTGAAACCCTAAAAAAGGGAATGATCGTAAACGCAGGAGGCAAAGACATCGAGGTGCTTCAGCGTATCCCTGCCGGACATAAAATTGCGCTTGCTCCCATATCGGCCGCTTCTCCCGTTATAAAATACGGATACCCGATAGGAAATGCATCGGCAGACATTCAGCCGGGCGAATGGGTACATACTCACAATCTAAAAACCGCTCTTTCGGGACTTATCGATTACAATTACGAGCCTGTGAAATCACGCAGAAAGCGCGATGAAATTGTTCCTTTCCAGTATGACGGTTTTGTCAGAGAAAACGGCAGCGTGGGCACAAGAAACGAGATATGGATAGTTCCCACGGTAGGCTGCGTAAACGGTATCGCAGGAGAGCTTGAAAAAAGAGCTTCTTCCTTTGTAAAAGGTTCTATTGAAGCTGTTGCAGCATTCAAACATCCTTACGGCTGTTCACAGCTTGGAGAGGATCAGGAAAATACAAGAAAGATCCTTGCCGATATCGTAAACCATCCCAACGCAGGCGGTGTGCTTGTTGTTGGACTTGGCTGCGAAAACAGCGGCATAGAAATATTAAAAGAATACATAGGCGAATACGACCCGCGACGTGTAAAATTCCTTAAATGTCAGGACTTCGAAGACGAGCTTGAAGAAGGAATGAAGCTTTTGACCGAGCTTGCAGAATATGCAGGCGGCTTTGAACGCACAAAGGTGAATGCAGGCAAGCTTGTTGTGGGACTTAAATGCGGAGGTTCGGACGGCTTCTCGGGAATAACCGCAAATCCGCTTGTAGGAAGATTTTCCGACCTTATCACGGAACAGGGCGGTACAACGATACTGACCGAAGTTCCCGAAATGTTCGGTGCGGAAACCATACTTATGAACAGAGCAAAGGACAAGGAAACATTCGACAAAACAGTAAGCCTTGTCAATAACTTCAAATGTTATTTTGAAAACGCAGGTCAGCCGATATATGAAAACCCCTCTCCCGGAAACAAGGAGGGCGGAATTTCAACGCTCGAGGACAAATCCCTCGGCTGTACACAGAAATCGGGAACAAGCGAGGTCTGCGGAGTATTGGAATACGGTGAAAGAGTTACCCAAAGCGGTCTTAATCTCCTTTCTGCTCCCGGAAACGATCTTGTTGCTTCCACCGCTCTTGCGGCTTCGGGAGCTCAGGTGGTACTCTTCACAACGGGAAGAGGAACACCGTTCGCTTCACCCGTACCGACTATAAAGATTTCCAGCAATACGCCGCTTGCAGAGAAAAAATCCAACTGGATAGACTTCAATGCAGGCCCTATTGCCGAAGATAAAACTATTGACGATCTTGCCGGACTTCTCCTTAAATATGTACTGGAAGTCGCTTCGGGCAAGAAGGTCAGAAGTGAAAAATACGGCTATCGTGATATGGCAATTTTCAAAAAAGGAGTAACTCTGTAATGAATCCGGTAATTGAAGAAATATCTAAAATAGGCATTGTGCCTGTTATCGCTCTTGATGACGCAAAGGACGCAGAACCTCTTGCAAAGGCTCTTTGTGAGGGCGGTCTTCCTTGTGCAGAAGTAACTTTCAGAACTGCTGCTGCAGAAGAGAGCATCAGAATAATGTCCGAAAAGTTCCCCGAAATGCTCGTAGGTGCAGGAACTGTGCTTACAACAGAGCAGGTTGACAGAGCTGTTGGCGCAGGCGCAAAATTCATCGTCAGCCCCGGACTTAATCCTAAGGTTGTTTCATACTGCACATCAAAGAATATCCCCGTTATGCCGGGCTGCGCTAATCCAAGCGATATTGAACAGGCTATCGAGCTTGGTCTTGATGTTGTAAAATTCTTCCCTGCAGAAGCTGCAGGCGGTCTTAAAATGATAAAGGCAATGAGCGCTCCTTACACCGCTGTAAAGTTCATGCCGACAGGCGGAATAAATGCAGATAATCTTATCGAATATCTTAATTTCGGAAAGATCGTTGCTTGCGGCGGTTCTTGGATGGTCAGCAAGGATATGATCTCTGCCGGCGAGTTCGACAAGATCACAGCTCTTACAAAGATTGCTGTTGAAAAAATGCTTGGATTCGAGCTTAAGCATATCGGAATAAATGAAACCGATGAAAATGCAGCTGACAAGACTGCTTCACAGTTTGACAGCATCTTCGGATTTACAAAGAAAGTCGGAAACAGCTCCATTTTTGCAGGTTCAGGCATTGAAGTAATGAAGACTCCTTACCTCGGTGCAAACGGACATATCGCAGTTGGCACAAATTACATCGAACGTGCGGTATATCACCTTGAAAAGCGCGGTGTTGAGTTTGACAGCAGCACCGAAAAGCGTGACGCAAAGGGAAATCTTAAAGCAATTTACATAAAGGGCGAGATCGGCGGATTCGCTGTTCATCTCGTTCAGAAATAAGAAAGGATCTGATCCCAATGGCAAAGAAGGTTATTACTCTCGGCGAGATCATGCTCAGATTATCCACTCCGAACAACGAAAAGTTCATTCAGGCGGATGAATTTGATATCAACTACGGCGGCGGCGAAGCAAACGTTGCTGTATCGCTTGCAAACTACGGTCACGATGCAGAATTTGTTACCGCAGTTCCCGACAACGAGATCGGCGAATGTGCTGTTGCAGCACTCCGCAAGTACGGCGTATGCACAAAGAACATTGCAAGATGCGGCGAAAGACTTGGCATATACTTCCTTGAATCCGGTTCTTCCATGCGTCCTTCCAAGGTAGTTTACGACAGAGCACATTCCTCTATTTCTACTGCAACAGAAAAGGATTTTGATTTCGATAAGATCTTTGAAGGTGCTGACTGGTTCCACTTCACAGGAATCACTCCTGCAATTTCCGATGCAGCTGCTGCTCTTACAGAGGTTGCTCTCAAGGCTGCAAAGAAGCACGGCGTAACAGTTTCCTGCGACCTTAACTTCCGTAAGAAGCTCTGGAGCTCCGAAAAGGCTCAGAAAGTCATGACAAATCTTATGCAGTATGTTGATGTTTGCATCGGAAATGAAGAAGACGCAGAACTCGTTCTCGGCTTCAAGCCCGGCAATACCGATGTTACAAGCGGTGAGCTTGAACTTGCAGGCTACAAGAGCATTTTTGAACAGATGGTTGAAAAGTTCGGCTTCAAATACGCTGTTTCTTCTCTCCGTGTTTCACACTCCGCTTCGGATAACGGCTGGTCAGCTTGCATCTACAATGGTGAAACAAAGGAATTCTACCATTCTAAAGAATACTCCATTCACCCGATCGTTGACCGTGTAGGCGGCGGCGACTCCTTTGCAGGCGGCGTTATCTGCGGTCTTCTCGACGGCAAGGATTTCAAGGCTGCTCTCGAATTCGGTGTTGCAGCTTCCGCTCTCAAGCACACTATCCCGGGCGACTTCAACCTCGTAACAAGAAAAGAAGTTGAAACACTCGCAGGCGGCGATGCTTCAGGCAGAGTACAGAGATAAACCAAGGAGTTTTATACTATGGAATTAAGAACAGCATCATCTCCAAAGGATGTAAAACATTATGATACCGAAAGACTTCGTGAAGAGTTCCTTATAAACGATCTCTTTAAGGTAAACGAGATAAAGACAGTTTACAGCCACATCGACAGAATAATCGTTGGTTCGGCTGTTCCTTCGGGCAAGGCTCTCGTCCTCACAGCAGGCGATGAGATCCGTGCAGAATATTTCTTACAGCGCCGTGAAATGGGTGTTATAAACATCGGCGGCAAGGGTAAGATCACAATTGACGGCACAGTTTATGAGCTTGGATATAAGGACGGCATTTATATCGGCATGGGTTCAAAGGATATTACCTTTGAAAGCGACAATGCAGACGAACCTGCAAAGTTCTATTTCAACAGTGCTCCTGCACATAAGACTTATCCTACCGTGCTTATCACTCCGGACTCCATTAAGCCGGAAAATAAGGTTGAGCTTGGTTCTCTTGAAGAATCCAACCACAGAGTTATCAATAAATATATTCTTCCCGGACAGGTCGAGAGCTGTCAGCTTGTTATGGGCATGACTTCTCTTAAACCCGGAAGCGTATGGAATACAATGCCCTGCCACACTCATGACAGAAGAATGGAGGTTTACCTCTATTTCGAGCTGACCGATGATTCGGTTGTATTCCACTACATGGGTGAACCCACAGAAACACGTCATATCGTTATGAGAAATGAAGAAGCTGTTATTTCTCCAAGCTGGTCAATTCACAGCGCTTCGGGTACACGTGCATATACGTTTATCTGGGGTATGGTCGGCGAAAATCAGGCATTCGACGATATGGATGCAGTTGCTATGCAGGATCTTAGATAAGGAGGATTGAACAAAATGGATCAGTTTTCACTTAAAGGCAAAATCGCACTTGTAACAGGTGCTTCCTATGGAATCGGATTTGCAATTGCTGAGGCTATGGCAGCAGCAGGCGCAAAGATCGTGTTCAACGACATCAAGCAGGAGCTTGTTGACAAGGGAATTGCAGCATACACAGAAAAGGGTATCGACGCTAAGGGCTATGTTTGCGACGTTACAAGCGAAGAACAGGTAAATGCTATGGTCGCAAAGATCGAAAGCGAAGTCGGCGTTATCGATATTCTCGTTAACAACGCAGGCATCATCAAGAGAATCCCAATGTGCGAAATGTCCGCTGCAGAGTTCAGACAGGTCATTGATGTAGACCTGAACGCACCGTTCATTGTTGCAAAGGCAGTTATCCCTTCCATGATAAAGAAGGGTCACGGCAAGATAATCAACATCTGCTCAATGATGTCCGAGCTTGGCCGTGAAACAGTATCCGCTTACGCAGCAGCAAAGGGCGGACTTAAGATGCTCACCAAGAATATCGCTTCGGAGTACGGCGAATACAATATCCAGTGCAACGGCATCGGCCCCGGATATATTGCAACGCCGCAGACTGCTCCGCTCAGAGAAAAGCAGCCTGATGGTTCACGTCATCCGTTCGACAGCTTTATCATCGCAAAGACACCTGCTGCAAGATGGGGAAATGCTGAAGACCTTGGCGGCCCTGCAGTATTCCTTGCATCCGACGCTTCAAACTTCGTAAACGGTCATATCCTTTACGTTGACGGCGGTATCCTCGCATATATCGGCAAGCAGCCGTAAAATCAGGGAATATACGGCTTTGCCGTATAAAGTATAAATTTAATTTAAGGAGAAATTTATTATGAGAATGATTAAAAAAGCTCTCGCAGGCGTTATGAGCATTGCTATGATCGCTTCACTCACAGCTTGCGGAAACACTACCACAGAATCCGGTGACACAACAACAGCTGCAGGCGGAAATGATGCTGCAGCAACAACAGCTGCAAACGACAGCAACGAAACAGTTGCTCCTGCAAGCGATGAGGCTGTAACTCTCAAGATGTCATGGTGGGGCGGCGACTCCAGACACGAAGCTACACAGAACGCTATCAACGCTTTCACAAAGAAATACCCCAACATCACAGTTGAGCCTAACTTCGGCGCATGGTCCGGTTGGGAAGACTCCATGTCCACAGCTTTCTATGCTGGCACAGCTCCTGATGTAAACCAGGTAAACTGGAACTGGATCTTCAACTACAACAACGACGGAAAGACCTTCCTTGACCTTAACAAGGTTTCCGATACATTCGATCTTTCACAGTACAGCCAGTCTGCACTTGACCAGTGCACAGTTGGAGGCGAACTTGCTGCTGTTCCTGTTTCCATGACAGGCCGTATCTTCTACTGGAACAAGACAACATTTGAAAAGGCTGGTATCTCCACTCCTACAACTCTTGAAGAACTTATGGCTGCAGGCGAAACCTTCAAGACTGTTCTCGGCGATGAATACTATCCTCTCGCTGCAGGTGAATACGACAGAATGATCCTTATGGTTTACTACCTCGAATCCGTTTACGGCAAGGCTTGGGTAGTTGACGGCAAGCTCAACTATACAACAGACGAAATCGCTAAGGGTCTTGAATTCATCAATGAACTCGAAGACAAGCACGTTATTCCTACAATTGCTACGATCCTCGGCGACGGTGCTGAATCTCTCGATAAGAACCCCAAGTGGATGGAAGGCAAATATGCAGGTATCTTTGAATGGGATTCCTCCGCTTCCAAGTTCAACTCTGCTCTTAACGAAGGTCAGGAACTCATCGTTGGCGATTACATGAAGGATATGGGCGATTACCAGGGAGGTTTCGCAAAGGTTTCTCTCGCATTCGCAATTTCTGAAACCACAGCTCATCCTACAGAGTCCGCAATGCTTCTCCAGTACCTCCTCAACGATCCCGAAGGTACAGCTATCATGGCTTCTGAGCGTGGTATTCCTCTCAGCGCAGCTGCTCTTGAAACATGTAATTCACAGGGCCTTCTCAACGCAATGGTTGCAGAAGCTAACAGCAAGGTACTTGCATGGGTTCAGTTTCCTCTCGATACACAGTTTGAAAATGCTAAGCTCAAGGGTAACCCTGACGGCGTTTACTACGATGCACTCGGCGGCCTCAGCTATGATGAATATGATGTAGCAACAGCTGCACAGATCCTTGCTGACGGCGTAACAGCTGTACTCGAAGGCTAATCTGTCGATCTACTAATTGCTAAATCAATAAACCGGTAAGTCCCATCGTTCCGTTCGGGAACGGTGGGAGCTGCTGCCGGGCAGGAGTATATATGTCGGAATTAAAATATATAAACGATTTTCTTGACAGCTACGAACATTACAAGGATTACTGGAACTACGAGGACGGATGTGTTCTTATGGGCTGTCAGCAGCTCTATGCCGCAACCGGAGAAACCAAATATAGGGATTTTATCCTGAATTATCTTGATCCCCTCATTGATGAGGACGGAACGATCACGAATTTTGAATTTGGAAAGCATAATATTGACGGTTTCAATGCAGGAAAGGTTCTGTTCCTTGCTTATGATGAAACCAAAAATGAAAAATACAGAAAAGCGCTCGATTTTCTGATCAGTAACCTGAAAGAACAGCCCCGTACAAAAGAAGGAAACTTCTTCCACAAGGCTATCTATCCGAATCAGGTTTGGCTTGACGGACTCTATATGGCACAGCCGTTTTATATGGAGTACGAAACCAAATACAATAAGAAAGAAAATTACAATGATATTCTGAATCAGTTCAGAAATGTCAGAAAATATATGTATGACCCTGAAAAGAAGCTGTATTATCACGGTTATGATGAGGCAAAGATCCAGCCGTGGGCAGACAAGTCTACCGGACTTTCACCGAACTTCTGGCTGCGTTCAATGGGTTGGTATCTTATGGCGCTTATCGATGTTATAGATAATATGTCCGAAGAGATATATGAGCAGTATCGTGAATACGGTGATCTTTTCAAGGAAGCAATAGACGGTATTTTACAGTATCGTGACAGCAAGACAGGTCTTTTTTATCAGGTCATCGACCATGCGGAAACAGAGGGAAATTATACCGAAACTTCGGGTTCTGCTATGGTTGCCTACGCTGTAATGAAAGCAGCAAGACTTGAAGTTATAAGCCGTGAAAAATATGCAGACATCGGTATGGATATTTTTAATGGTCTTGTAAAGGAAAAGCTTGTCCCGAAAGAAAATGGCTTTGAACTCAAGGATATATGCTGGGTTGCAGGACTTGGCCCCGGAGAAAAGCGTGACGGAAGCGTTGAATACTATCTTTCCGAAAAGATCGTTTCAGACGATTCCAAAGGTGTCGGACCCTTTATGATGGCATACGCTCAAAAGCTTATGCTTGAAAAAATTATATAAATATTTAGGGAGGTCAATATATGGCAGAAAAAAGCATTAACAAGCCCGGCAAATTCCAGCTGTTCTGCAGAAAGAACTTCGGATTTGTGTTCATTATCGTGTGGCTCGTAGGATTTCTGATTTTCAGACTGTATCCGTTCATTTCTTCATTGATTTACAGCTTCTCCGATTTCCACCTTTTTAACGGAATCAAAGAATGGGGCTTAATGAACTACAAGGAGATCTTCACCGATAAGAAGATCATGAGTTCGCTCGGAATCACATTCTCATACGCATTCATAACTGTTCCTTTGAAGCTGGCATTCGCTCTCTTTATTGCGTACATACTCAACTATAAGATAAAGGGCGTTAACTTTTTCAGAACAGCATACTATATTCCGTCGATCCTCGGTGGTTCGGTAGCTATCGCAGTTCTTTGGAAAGCTCTTTTCCGTGATGAAGGTCTTATCAACGCTATCATCAGAGCATTCGGCGGCGAAGGCGTTAACTGGCTCGCTGATCCTAAATATGCGCTGTTTATCATCTCACTCTTAAGAGTATGGCAGTTCGGTTCTGCAATGGTACTCTTCCTTGCAGCACTCAAGGGCGTTCCTGTTGATCTTTACGAAGCTGCAACCATTGACGGTGCAAGCAAGGCAAGACAGTTCTTCAGCATCACAGTTCCGCTCATTACTCCCGTAGTATTCTACAACCTCGTTACACAGCTTTGTCAGGCATTCCAGGAATTCAATGGTCCGTACATCATCACACAGGGCGGTCCGAGAGGTGCAACGACACTCTTCTCGCTCCTTATCTACAACAGAGCGTTCAAGATGAACGAAATGGGTATGGCAAGTGCAATGGCTTGGGTTCTGTTCGTTATCGTAATGGTATTAAGCCTTATCTCATTCCTCAGCCAGAAATACTGGGTTTACTACGGTGACGAGAAGTAAGGAGGTCACAAGATGAATTATACGCAAAGACAAAAAATCGCAACTGTTTTAAAATATGTAGTCCTCATTGCTGTCGGTTTTGTAATGGTCTATCCTCTCATCTGGATGGTAGGCGCAACCTTCAAAACAAACAATGAAATTTTCAGCAACCTCACTCCGTTCACAGCACATCCTACACTTGACGGCTACAAGAATGCAATGAACGATTACGGCGGACAGATCAACCTCTTCAAGTCAATGGTAAATACCTACAGCTATGTTCTCCCAAAGGTATTGTTCACCGTTATCTCCTGCACAATTACAGCATACGGCTTTGGTAGATTCAATTTTGTCGGAAAAAATGTGCTGTTCTCCGTGCTTATGGCTACACTCTTCCTTCCGCAGGTTGTAATGAACGTTCCTCAGTTCATTCTTTACAACAAGTTCGGCTGGGTTGACTCTCCGATATATCTCCCACTTATCATTCCATCACTTTTCGCATTTGATACATACTTTGTATTCATGCTTATCCAGTTCCTCAGAGGTATCCCGAGAGAGCTTGACGAGGCTGCTACCATCGACGGATGCAACGCATTCCAGACGCTTATCAAGGTTATCTGCCCAATGCTCAAGCCTGCTATCGTAAGCTGTGCGCTGTTCCAGTTCATGTGGTCATCCAACGACTATATGGGTCCGCTGCTCTACGTTAAGGACCCGACTCGTTACCCCGCAACCATTTTCGTTAAGCTTTCCATGGACGCTGACACAGGCTTCGACTGGAACCGTGTTCTTGCAGTATCGCTTATCTCGATAATTCCTTCTCTCGTAGTATTCTTCTGCGCACAGAATCAGTTCATCGACGGTATCTCCGCAGGAAGCGTTAAGGGCTAAGATTTATAAAAAGGCAGAGCGTTTCGGCGTTCTGCCTTTATGTTATATTTGAAAGGTAATCGATAAAAAAATGAAAATAAATATACTTCGCTGCGGCGCAAGATTTGCCTTGGCAGAGATCACAGATTGCGGCAGCTTTGATTTTGAGAAAAAAATATCAGCTGACATCAACGGCAGGGAACTGCAGTTTGTCGGCGGAATATGCTTTATAGACGGACTTCTTCCCGAAAATGAATATACTATCACAGCGGCATACGGTGATGAAACTGCGCAGCTGTCCTTTAAAACAGAATATGAGTTTGTGACCCTTGATGTCAGAAGCTTCGGCGCATACGGTGACGGCATACACGACGATACGATATATATTCAGGCAGCAATTGCCGCTTGTCCCGAAAAAAGCCGTGTGCTTGTTTCCAAGGGAAAATATAAGATAACAAGCCTTTTCCTTAAAAGCGGAGTTAATCTCGAGATTGCTTCGGGTGCAGAGCTTATTGCAGACAACGAACGTTTTTCACACCCTATAATGCCGGGTATGATACGCAGCTATGATGAAAACAGCGAATATAACCTTGGTACATGGGAAGGCAATCCGCTGAAAATGTTTGCAGGAATAATCACCGCTATTGACGCTGAAAACATCACGATTTACGGTGCAGGTACGCTTAACGGCAACGCTTCCCACGAGGACTGGTGGTATAACGAAAAGGTAATGGTAGGTGCATTCCGTCCACGCCTGATGTTTATTGAGCGCTGCAAAAATGTAAGCGTGTTTGGTCTGAAGCTTATGAACAGCCCATCATGGACGATACATCCCTATTTCTCGGAAAATGTTACACTTGCGGCGCTCAGAATAAATAATCCGCAGAACTCTCCGAATACCGACGGAATCGATGTGGAATCCTGCAAGAATGTGAAAATAGAGGGTATACACTTCACTTTGGGTGATGACTGTATTGCTCTGAAATCCTGCAAGATCTATATGGGAAGAAAATACAACGTTCCCTCTGAAAACATTCATATCCGCCGCTGCATAATGGAAAACGGTCACGGTGCGGTGACGCTCGGCAGTGAAATGTCGGCAGGAATAAAAAATGTGCTGGCAGAGGAGTGTCTTTTCCGTAACACAGATCGTGGACTGCGCATAAAAACACGCCGAGGAAGAGGAGATAAGGCTGTTGTCGAGGGCATATCCTTTAAAAACATAATTATGGACGGAGTAAAAACGCCGTTTGTTGCAAACTGCTTCTATTTCTGCGACCCTGACGGACGTACAGGATATGTTCAGGACAGAAATCCTCTCCCTGTTGACGAACGTACACCTTACATCGGCAAGCTTTGCTTTGAAAATATAAGCTGCATAAACTGTCACTTTGCAGCAGCATATTTCATCGGTCTGCCCGAGAAGAAGATCGGCGAGATAATAATGAGGAATGTATCCGTTTCTTATGCCGAAAATGCAGAAAAGGGTCATCCTGCGATGCTCTGCGGTATAGAGGAAATGTCACGCCGAGGTATCGTTGCGGAAAACGTTGAAAGAATTATTCTTGAAAATGTTAACATCAATGGTCAGACGGGTGAACCTGTCGAGCTTCACAATGTAGATGAATTATTGAACGGAGAGTAAAAAAATGCAGCTTGGAATAAGAGTACACGATGGTGAGAAGCTGCCCTTAGAGGAGCTTCTGCCCATATTAAAAAGCCGTGGTTTTACCTGCGGTCATATCGCACTTTCAAAATCCATAAAGGAATATAGCACAGGAGTTTCCGCACTTACTCCGGGACTTGCAATGTATCTGAAAAAACTGTTTGCGCAGAATTCTCTTGATATAGCTGTTCTCGGCTGTTACCTCAATCTTGCAAATCCTGACAGCGAAGCATTGAAAAGCATTACGGAAAAATACATGGCGCATATCCGTTTTGCATCGCTGCTTGGCTGCGGAGTTGTGGGAACGGAAACAGGCGCACCAAACACAGAATACAAATACGAGCCTGCCTGCCACAGCGAGGAAGCGCTGGAGATATTCATAAAAAATCTTCGTCCCATAGTGGAATATGCCGAAAAAATGGGCGTTATTGTTGCGATAGAGCCTGTCTGGAAGCATATCGTTTATTCGCCGAAACGTGCAAGAACCGTTCTTGATGAAATATCTTCTCCGAATTTACAGATTATATTTGACCCTGTCAATTTATTGTGCTATAATAATTATAAAGAAAGGGACAGTATCTTTGCCGAAGCTATGGAGCTTCTCGGCAAGGAAATAGCAGTTGTGCATATAAAGGATTTTGTCGTAAAGGACAATGACCTTGTTTCCGTTGCGGCAGGAAAGGGTGAAATGGATTATACAGAGATAATGCGCTTTATCAAAAAGGACAAGCCTTTTATCCATGTTTCGCTTGAAAATACTACTCCCGACAACGCCGTTGGATCAAGGGAGCTTATCCAAGGTATCTGGGAAAATGTAACGATCTGAAAGGAAGAGAGCAATTGAAATTATTCAGCATTGAAAATCCCGTCTGGAATGCAATATCAAGAATCGGAGATATGTTTATACTCTCGTTTTTGTGGCTGATAGCCAGCCTGCCGATTTTTACGATAGGCGCATCGACTACAGCTGCGTATGATTGTGCATTCAAGATAATCCGTGCAAGGGACACGAACATTTTCAAGGATTTTTTCAATTCTTTCCGAAGCAACTTAAAGCAGGCAACAGCGTTGTTTTTAATTATGCTGCCAATAGGCGCAGTTATAGCGGCAGACCTTTATTTCTGGGCGCATAACGAGGGTGAAGTTTCCTTCGTGATAAATGCGCTTAGTCTGGGTATCGCAGCATTGTATCTTATGACGCTGCTGTTTGTTTTCCCTGTGCAGGCAATTTTTGAAAATCCCGTCAAAAAAACGCTTAAAACAGCCTTTTTTATGGCGATTCAGAATATCGGAACAAGCTTTTTGCTGCTTGTTGTAAGCGTAGGTTTATCCTATCTTTGCTATATGGTGCCGATTGCAGCTTATATTTATCTTCTTATAGGCAACGGCGTTCTGATAATGGTATTTGCGGTGCGCTTTTTGGTGATTTTCAGAAAGTATAATCCTGCGCTCAACCCCGACCGTCCTGAGGAATGTGACGCAGAGCCTATTAAAAAGACAGAAAGAAAAGAAAGAAGATCTGCGGAAAGGGTAAAGATCTCAAAAGGAAACAGAGTTATAAAATAAGAACGTCACTTTATACTAAACACCATTTAAAATATGGAAAAAATCAAGCTGACAATCTTGTAACTGTTGAAAACAGTGAGTTGTTGAAAACAACTTTATATTGGATTTCGGCACAGATTTTTTCCGTTTTTTATTGGTGTTTAGTATTATACAAGATCATCAAAATATCAAACGCCTTGCGAATTCACCGCAAGGCGTTTGGTTTATGTAGTGTATCAATTTCCTGTAACGATGTAAGGCTGTATTGCACCTGCAAGAATGTTTGCCGGCATTGTCTGGAGCCATATTTTGCCCGGGCCTGTGACCTTGGTGTTGAAGAATCCTTCACCGCCGAGAAGTGCGTTTCCGATACCCTTTACAGTTTCGATATCCATTGAGCAGGTCTCTTCCATAGCTGCAAGATAACCCGTATCTATAAGCATCGACTGTCCCGGAGCAAGGTCGTATTCAATAATGCTTCCGTTTATTTCAAGAAAGACCATGCCTGCACCTGTGAATTTCTGCATGATGAAACCTTCGCCGCCGAAAAAGCCTGCACCAAGCTTTTTCTGGAAGAATATCTCCATGTTTACGCCGACAGTATTTGCAAGGTAAGCGGATTTCTGCGCAATGATCGCCTTTGAACCTGTATCAAAGCATAATATATCTCCCGGGAAGCTTGATGCGAAAGCGATCTCTCCCGCACCGCCCTGTGCGCTGTACTTGTTTCGGAAGATAGATTCGCCGGTAACAGCGCTCTTTGCCATTTTTCCGAGAGCGCCAAGCAATCCGCCAGATCCGCCGCTGCCAAGACCTGTTTCCATCTGAATAGTCTGGGTCATCCACGACATTGCACCCCTTTGACACTCGATAGCCTCTCCTGCTTCAAGCTTACATATAAGCACGGGAAGAGGAGTATTTTTTACTTGATAATGCATAATTGATTCCCTCCATAACTTTTATTTCACCCTGCCGTATAAACGGGGGATGCGAAACAAATGCTGCGCATAAAAAACTCATCCGCCTTTGATAAATCGCTTATAATACTAAACACCAATAAAAAACGGGAAAAAATCTGCGCCGAAATCCTATATATTCGAGATTGTCGGCTTGATTTTTTCCATATTTTAAATGGTGTTTAGTATAAATGTTTTTATCAGCGATTTTAAGACATGAATTGTTTAATTTATATATTTATTATACATCAAAAGAGAAACTTTGTCATCACCTTTTTGGAAAATTTTCCGTGTTTTCTTACCGGTTCTCCTAAAATCTTTCATTTCCGGACAAAACAGTATTGTTTTTTGTGGATATATATGTTATAATTTGTTAATTGATATATAATACTAATCCTCATTTAACCGGTAGATAAATTGGGCAGCTATAATTGCACCACTCGTCGTCAAGCTCCCTTGCCGTGCGACAGCACGCCTGCGGTCGCTTTCCTTGATTGGTGCAATTCTATCTACCAACTTTATCTACCGAACAAATGAGGATTAGTATAAAAATAATTTTAACGCGCCTATACATTTTGCTTGAACATATCGGAAAGGTTTGAAAATCATGAGTTTTTCTGAAAAAGTTATAAACGAATACAGAATAAATGCAGATAAACGCCTTGCATTTATCTGCCGTCTGATGATCGGATTTATGCTGCTTGTCGCTGCCCTGAACCTATTCGGGATATTTAAAATTGAGCCATTGCCGCTGTATGTGACCGTGGCGATATCAATACTCAATTTTTTTCTGCCGACCCTGCTGTGCGATATACTGAAATTTCGGGATAATCAGATACGATATTTCATTTTAGCGCTTATGGTTTTCCAGTCGGGTCTGCAATATGCCGTGCTGTCTTATCATACAATAATTATGCTCGCATTTCCGATGGTTATGTCCTGCCTTTACAATGAAAGAAAATATGTCGTTTTCACATCTATCCTCAGTCTGCCGATGGTCGTTATATCGCATATTGCAGCGTTTTATCTCAAAGTCGTTCCGGATGAGCCGCTGGTCACATTTAAGGGTACTATTCTGTATGGCATAGTTCCACGCTGTATAGAGCTTACCGCCGTTGCGATATTGTGCTTCTTTATTTCCGACAGAATAGAAAAGCTTGTTGCAACACTTGCAAATAAAAATAAGGAACTGTATGAGGATCAGGAAAACCTTATCCTGTCGCTCTCGCAGATCATCGAAAATAAATCGGAAAACACCGGTCAGCACGTTAAGCGTGTATCCGAGTATACAGAAGTGCTGTGCAAAAGCCTCGGCTATAACGATGAGGAGAGCTGGAAGATCAGCTTAGCCGCTATGATGCACGATGTCGGCAAGATAATGATACCGGAAAGCATACTCGAAAAGCCGGGAAAGCTTACGGACGAGGAATTTGAGATCGTAAAAAATCATATAAAATACGGAAAGCAGATGCTTGAAACCTCGCCGGGCGAGCTGTTCAACCTCTCAACGGAGATAGCGTATCAACACCATGAAAAATGGAACGGCACGGGATATATGGGAATGAAAGGCGATGATATTTCGCCGTGGGCAAGATGCGTGGCCCTGGCGGACGTCTTTGACGCCCTTGTCAGCCGCAGAGCCTACAAAAAGCCGTGGCCGCCCGAAGAAGCATACAACGAGATAGTTTCACAGAGCGGAAAGCACTTCGACCCTGAGATCGTAGATGCATTTGTCCAAAATTTTGATAAATTCATCGAGATAATGGACAAATATCCCGATGACAAGAGTTAATGCGTCATTGTTGCCAAACTGACATTTGTCGGGCGTTGCGAAGCGAAGCGCCGAGCGTTTTGACCCGACATCGTATGAACAGCTATGCACGGGGAACTACAATTGATGTTTTCCAGCGCATAGCTGTTTAAAGTGCGTCTAAAGGCAAATATACTTTCTTTGTTCGTATATTTGCCTTTAGAGGAGAGTATGTTTTAGGAAAATAGAATAAAGCGCAATTCACAAGAGTCGGTTCAACAAGTTTTTGTTATAACAAAACATTTCTTGGTTTCCGATTTTTGATGTAAATTGCGCTTTTTTAAGCTATACTTTTTTGTGCTTTTGCTGCAAGCGTTATACGATAGTTTTAGGAGTTTCGCTCTCTGCGGAGAGCGACAAGGTGGCTCTGCCCCCTTGACCCCTGCCACCTTTGAAAAGGTGGACGAAACTTTTGCTCCGCTTTGCGGTTTTAACGACAGATGTTAATGCTGCTATAATTACGAATTACGCATTATTTTATGCATGATTTCTTCGGAACGAGGACTTCCTTACCGCCCATATACGGACGGAGAACTTCAGGAATTGTAACTGTTCCATCAGCCTGGAGGTGGTTTTCAAGGAATGCAATAAGCATTCTCGGAGGTGCTACAACGGTATTGTTGAGTG
>JBJEQL010000044.1:0-24250 GCA_051881735.1 Oscillospiraceae bacterium | reverse complement strand
TCAGACAGCGGAACAGCATTTGAAAATGTTTATGGCTGAAACAGAATATTGGAATTAATTAAAAGCAAGTCATCAATATGGTGGCTTGCTTTTTGTTTTACAAGTAATAAAATGTTTACAAAATGTTTTAGCACGCTTAATATAAAGATAGAGTGTAAATATGAGAACGAAGTAAGTCGATTGAAAAAAATATAAGGTAATATAAAGTGGTCTATTATCACGAAAATGTCCCTTTTTAGGCAAAAATCAAAAAAATCGGATGTGGTATAATGTAACTACCAACTAAAAAGGAGTGCATTTCGGTGAAGATAAGATTATTTGCAGCGGTGTTCGCTGTTATGGTTATGCTGACAGGATGTGTTCAGAAATCGAATCCTGACACGGAGCTTTCCCAGGAGGAAAAAG
Organism: Oscillospiraceae bacterium; assembly: GCA_051881735.1. GTDB lineage: Bacteria > Bacillota > Clostridia > Oscillospirales > Ruminococcaceae > UMGS363. The sequence continues at coordinate 23,845 of JBJEQL010000044.1, read as the reverse complement.
AGATAAAGGCTGTCAGCGAATGGTTCAGCAAAAGTATGACCGATGAGGATGAATTTACAGATACAAAGGAGTATCAGTATTACGCAAGAACTCTTGGACTTGAAAAGGACGCTTTTCTTTCAGCGGATATGTGGGAAGTCTTTTACAATCCCGAGATAAATATCAATCGTGATATTGATGAGAAGTCATACTACCTCATAAGACTTGACCCGAAAAAGCTCATATCAATATATGCGGAAAACAATGACTGCACAGAATATGAGATATGCAAAATGATGTCCCTGACCTCCGACCAACTTTACTATAATTGGGGATATACAGCTTCGGCGGCAGATTATGCAGATAATCACAAGGACGGAAAGGTTGCATATTCACAGCTTGAAGAAGATATATTCGGAAGGGATAACGGCGAAAACAGACAAATCGTTATGAGTACCCATTTTCTTACTGTGGATATATCGGATAAGAATAGCGTTAAATATATAAGCGAAGCAAAAGAATTAAAGATACGACAGCGGGATATGCTTCGCAGCACAACGAAAGAATCCTTTGATTACAGCGCATATACCGACGAAGAGAAGAACCCTTCATTTACGGTGAATAACATAGGAATAAGACGAGTGCTGCCGCTTTCCATACCCAATGCGTTCAAGGATGCAGTTGATACGGAAATAACTGTAATGCTCAATCAATCGCCGTTTTCCTACGGCTGTAAAAGCGAGGATAAGATTATTATTTCTGTTGAAAGCGAGGTGTCTGAATAATGCTGGGCGATGATGCAAGTATGGCTTTTATGGAGCTTATCAAGCGAATACTTGATATTCTGAAAGCAGTTACGGACGGAAACAGAGGATCGGTCAAAAGCGGTGAACCTAAAAAGCCCAAAATAAAGATAGGTAAGCTCTCAAGAAAGGATTTTACCAAGCTGCGTGACAGCGGAACAAACTTCGGTTATGTAACTATCCCGAAAGAGAAATTGCCGCAGCTTGAAAGGGACGTAAAAAGGCTGGGAGGTTCCTTCTTCGCAACAAAGGTCGAAAACGGAAACAATGCGGTCGTTGCTGTTCCGCAGCAGTATATGGAGCTTGTCAGTACGGCAATGCGTCATATAGTCGCTGATGAAATATGTACTGATCCGGATAAGCTGAAAATAAAGGACGGAGCTGCCAAAGTCAGCGAGGAAGATATGAAGCTGACAGCAAATATCCTTCAAAGTCACGATATTCCTGTATATTCGTTCAAAGCTGCGGACGGAAAATATATGAATGTCGTTCCCGATGAATTTGACGGACAGTACGAAGCTGCTATGAAGGAAGTCAAGGAGATCTCCGACAAGATAAAGAACATAGAAATAGTACGTTATGAGCAGACTTCTCCGCTTGACAGCCTTGATGTATTTGCCTGCAAGATTTCTCCCGAAGCGGCAAGAGCGTTAAATGCATCTGCAAAGTATAAAAATCTTGATATACAGTTCGCAAAGGACGGAGAAGACATTATTGCCAAGTATCCTATGGAGCTTGCAGATGAAGTAAATAAGCTGCAGCAGGAGTTTTTTGGATGCGTGGAGGAAAGTGAAAAATATCTTGTTGATGTAAAAGATAATACAGTCACAATGGATGTTGGCAAGCTGCTTATGGGCGAGGATGAATCCACATATTTTGTCAGAGTGCCTAACACAGCAGGACGTGACTATCTTAAACTGAACAAATCGGAAGTAGAGCTTATCAATGGTGATAAGACCATATCTATGAAGCTCGATATGAAAAGAGCATATAAGATATTTGACAGCGAGGGCAACTTGAAATCCGAGAGAACCGGCGCACAGCTTTCCCGTTCATACAACACCAAAAGTCAGTTTGCTAAAAAGAGTACCGAAGTCGTTAAGTATGGTGTCGGTATGGAACGAGTTGAGCTATATAACAAGGAAAAGGACAAACTTATCAGCCTGGGTATTGACAGTGCCGAAAAGATGTATTCACAGATGATAGAGCAGGGTATTTCGGCGGGTGCTGCTGACCTGCTTATTAAGGATATTGAAAAGAAGCTACCCGAAAACTATAAAAATATATTCAACTATTCGGAGGAAAAATCAGAAATTGTGTATGCTGATATTCCGAATATTGGGGAGTATCTGGTACAGGCACAGCTTTCACAGCAGATCGTCGGCAAGGCTGAATGTATTGGAGAACTACCCAAGGACAATGGCAGTAAGTGCTGTGTGTACGATAAATCGGAAAACAGATATACCGTATTACCGATACTTCCAATAGCAGAGGTTACGGCAAAGCTTAATGAAATGGGATATAGCGAACTGTGTGCAAAAGAAATTGCAGACAGGATAATATCAAACTATCGTGATACCGATAAAGTCAAGGATGATGCCCTAATAAGCGAACATAAGCCTGTCGTTCCAAAGAGCTTTGATACCAACAATCCGGAGCTTACAAATATGATGTACCATAAATCAGAGTATGGTATGCTCATAGTTCAGGAGTCCGGTGAACAGTATAAGTATATGGATATTGATAAGGGTACTCCGATGCCCGATGTTGAGAAAGCACTGCTTAAAAACTTTGATATAAAGGATGAGCTTTCCGCTGCGGTTATTATGAAGCAACTTGCAAAGGAAGGTATTATCGAACCACCACCCGTTCAAAAGGTTGTGGATATATCCATAGGACGTATATCTTCAAACTTTGTGGAAGTAACATTTGGCGGTCAATCTGCAGTGATGCCAAAGGATAGGCTTGAAAGCAAAAAGCTTGAAGAGATCGGCATTGATAAAAAGACAGCCGATTCGGTAATAAGGGCGTTTGAAAGTGCTGAAAAGAAGGCGAAAAATCCCAAAGAGAATACTCTGGACAAAATTAAAAAGTTTGCTTCGGAAACTATCAAAAACAGAGAAACCGAAAAAAGCAAGCTCAAGGAATTTGCAAAGGAAAATGTCAATCAGAAGTCCGGGCAGGAAAGATAGGTGCGTATATGGCAAGCAGTATGGGAGTAAAGGAAAAGAAAACCAACATTACAGAGATCGCCATATATACGGCAGCAATCACAGCAGTTCTTATTCTGTGTACCTGGGGCGGATATGTTCTTGAAATGACCGCTTCTCCCAAAAAGGGCGTTCAGATTATGGAAGCGTTAAGCTCTGTCGGAAATTATGTTGATCCGATTTCATTCATCAAAGCTTTTGGAATGATATTCACAGGCAGCGGCATAACGAAAAAGGGGTTCATAGTTGGCATAATGGGTGCTGCATTGATCGTTCTGTATAAGTTTTCATCGGGCGGCAAGCGTTATCATCGCAGAGGAGTTGAACACGGTTCTGCCCGATGGGGCAATAAGCAGGAAAAGGACATTATTGCTGATACCAATGACTTCTATAATAACGTAATTGCAGCTTCCGACGTATTTCTCGTTCTCGACAGAAAAAAGAGAGAACAGAATGAAGCGGCGAAAAGCAAGAAAAAACCAAAAAAGAAGAAGGCATCAAAGGACAAGTCTGATGAAGTTCGGGAAGATATTAATGCAGAGGAATTAACGGAAGAATTATTAGACGAAAGTTCTGTTGGGCAGGAAGCTCCCGAAAATGAAAAAATGACCTTGAAAAAGGTTGCAGAGATGAAAAAAGCAACGGCAAAAATAAAGCCGATGCTTAATTTGAATATGATAATCCTCGGTGGTTCCGGCACAGGTAAATCACGTTTTTATGTAAAACCCAACCTTATGCAATGCAACACATCATTTGTGGTAACGGATCCGTCCGGTGAGCTTGTGCAGTCCTGCGGAAAGATGTTGATTCGCAGGGGATATAAAATAAAGGTGTTTAATATCAATGATATGAAGCACAGTTCCAATTATAACCCTTTCCACTATCTTCGTGACAGCAACGGAGAGATCAACAGTAATAATATCATAAAAATGATAAATGTTTTTATGACGAACACAAAGGTTGAGGGTGCATCCGGCGGAGATCAGTTCTGGGACGATGCAACAAGGCTTTTGTTATCCGCACTCTGTTTTCTCCTTGTTGAAACGGGAACAGAGGAAGAACAGAACTTTGCAAATGTTCTCGACCTCATCCATAAGGCGAAAGTCATAGAGGGTAAGGAAGAAGAAAAATCTGAACTCGACCTCATTTTTGAACAGCGCAAGGAAAGTGATCCTAAAGCATTGTCCGTGCAATATTATGAGGAGTTTAAGCAGGCTGCGGGCAAAACGATGCAGTCGATACTTATCAGCACCACAACAAAGCTTCAGCATTTCAAGCTAGAAGATGTGCGAAATCTGACATATACCGACAATATTCACCTTGAAACTATTGGAGATGAAAAGACGGCGTTATTTATTATTATCCCATCGACTGACACAACATACAACTTTTTGGCGGCGATGATGTATACGCAGCTTTTTGATACGTTATATGACAGAGCTATAACACATTATCACGGCAAGCTGCCAATTCACGTTCGTTTCCTGCTCGATGAGTTTGCGAACGTGGGCAAGATTCCTGAATTTGAAAAGATACTTGCCACTTGCCGAAAGTTTGAAATATCGGCGGTCGTAATTCTCCAGAATCTTTCGCAGCTCAAACGACTTTATGAAAAGTCCTGGGAAGAGTTGCCCGGTAACTGCGATACTATGATATATCTCGGCGGTAAAGACCAATTCACCAATGAATATTTATCAAAGGAGCTTGGCAAGGAAACCATCGATCAGCAGAGTATAAACCAGACCAAAGGCAAACAGGGCAGTTCCTCATACAATAACGCTATTCTCGGAAGGGAGCTTGCTACCATTGATGAGCTTGCAACAATGGATAACAATGACTGCATCGTAATGGTGCGTGGTCTGCACCCATTTATGACAGCAAAATTCGATATTACCAATCATCCCCGATATGATATGCTTGACGAAGCGGACAAGGAAAACAACACATATTATCTTGAAGAAAATATCACCACATTGGAAGAAACGATACCCATTGATCTTTCGGAATTTTATGACGAAGGCGATGTTGACACTTCCGAGCTTATTGAGATAGGATACATTACAAGTGATAATAAGATAGTTATTCCACCGCCTGACCTTATGGATGATATTCCCGATGAGGTTCGGAACAGGTTAAAGGATGTTGTTGGGATATATGCAGCATAGTCGAAAATGACAGGAAGTGATAGAAATAGATGAAATAACTTTGTGGCAGGGTGACTGTCTTGAACTAATGAAAGCTATTCCAAACGAATCAGTTGATATGATCCTTTGCGACCTTCCTTATGGTGTAACTTCAAGAAACCAATGGGATTGTATCATTCCATTTGAACAGCTTTGGGAGGCATATCACAGAGTTGTTAAGGATAATGGTGCTATTGTCTTAAACTGTCAGCAGCCATTTACAACCCAACTCATTTCATCGAACCTCAAAGAGTTCAAATATTGTTGGGTATGGTATAAGAAGCAGACAACGGGATTTCTGAATGCAAAGAAACAACCGTTGCGAAATTGTGAGGACATTGCAGTATTCTATAAAAAGCAGCCTACATACAATCCTGAAATGAGAAAAGGAAAAAGAGTATTAAAGAATACCGGCGGCGGTTCAACCAATTATAATGAATTTACCTATATGCCACGCTATTCAGAAATGTATTATCCGACAACTTTATTGGAGATACCACTTCCCCGTTACAAAGGTGGACATCCGACACAGAAACCTGTTGCACTTTGCGAGTATTTGATAAAGACTTACACTAATGAGGGAGAAACCGTACTTGATAACTGTATGGGTAGTGGTACAACAGGAGTTGCTTGTGTTAATACTAATCGCAGATTTATCGGAATTGAACTCAACGAACAGTATTTCAAAACTGCAGAAGAAAGAATAAATCACGCTAAATCAATTATGAAAAGAGATGATAATATTGCTTGAATGTTCTGAAATAAAGGTAATCAATCAGATACTCGCCAAAGGGTATGATGTTGAGATACAACACAGAAAAAATGGTCTTGTTATCTTGAAAAGTGAAAAAGAAGTTTGCTGTAAAAAGGATAATAAGCCTAATAAAAAAACGTTGGAAAAAGGAACTGACGAAACAACTTAAAATTTGCTGCACCAAAGGAGTGGTGCGGAACAGCTGAGGAGAGCTAAAAGATGTGAACATTGTCACGTCTGTTAGTCCCCTTATTTTTTTGCACAGAATATATCCTCACGGGAAGGTCCGGCTCGGCAGAAACCTATATAATGAATTTTACATAAGAGTGCGTGAAAGTTGGATTGAAAGTGAACGGTATATCTTTGATATATACAATTTAATATCGCTGCACCGAAAGAGTGGTGTGGAACAGCTGAGGAGAGCTAACGGAAGTGATGAATGTCACGTCCGTTAGTTCTCTTTTTTGTTTTTGTAATCAACACAACGCAGTCCGCCTCGGCAGATGAGTAATGATTGTTTTAGAACAAAGAGTGCGTGAAAGGACGGAGTGTGTTCGTGTTTGATATAAATATTATTCAAGGAGGTTCATTACAATGAACAGATTTTCAGCAGCAATCAACAAGGCGCAGGACAAGGTGAACGATGTCGGCGCAAGGGCAATGCTCTCGGCAACTAATGCTGCAGGCAGGATTATGAATACCAGGGTAGGTAAGGCTATGCTTGTCGTTCCTATGGCGGTGTCTGCTTGTACCCTTACAGTACACGCAGAGGATGCAACTGCGCAGGGAATGATCGACGGAATTATGGCGGTGCTTGGTCCGGGTATTATCGGTCTTGGTTCTCTCGTTGCGGTAGTCGGCGGCATTCAGACCGGTGTAGGCTTCAAGGACGATAATGCGGATGGTAAAACCAGGGGATTCCAGACACTCATCGGCGGTGCAATCATCGCAGCGGTAGGTGCGCTTGTTCCCTCTTCTATTTCTCTTGGCGGCTGATATATCAGTTTTCGTCAGCAAAACAGGAACGGTTTGCAGAATAAAAATGTGAACCGTTCCTGTAAAAATCAGAATAATGGAGTGTGAATAAAATGGCTGAACCAAGCGGAGCGCAGAAGTTTTTTGAAGCGGCAGTATCCGTAATTGAATCCGAAGCAGATGGCTTTGCAGGCATATTGGATGCGATGGTGTCCTTTGATGTTGCAAGTCAGTGCGGAACTGCTCTTGATGTGTTTACGGCGGCAGGCTCGGCACTTCTGACCTTGTTTTTCTGTATGGAGGTATTCACATATTGTGCCGCCATTGATTTTAATGGTGGAATTGAAGGTGCTTTGCGTATTGCAATGAAGCTGATAGTCAGTCAGCTCATTCTGCAGAATACGGGAAAGATCGTTGGTGCTGTATCGGGACTGTTTAAGTCCGTAACGTGCGGCTCATATTCAGAAGCCTTTTCGGGAATATCAACAGCATTTTCCACAGCTGCAACGGTAGGAGAAATGGACGGCGGTGTTCTTGACATCAATTACATTTGTATGGGTGTACTGCTGTTTTTAGTTGTAGCAGTTCTATTTATACTGTTCTCCCTTATCGTTATCACAATGCTGGGTGTGGTTTTTGAAACAGGCGTATTGATCGCAATATCCCCCGTAGCTCTCTCCACTCTTGTAAATTCGCAGGCTCGCTCAACAGGAATATCCTTTATAAAGAATTTTGCAGCCGTATCAATGCAATGGGGAGTTCTTTCCGTATGCTTTCTGATATATACACAGGTCAGCAATGGACTTGTACTCAGCTTTGCAGATGTGTCGGGAAGTATGCTCGGACAGATAATGAGATTTGCAACTCCTTTGCTCAGCGTAATTATGTTGGCAGTAATGGTATCAAAGGCAAGCGAAATTACCAAGAGAGCGTTAGGAGGTTAATGCATATGATCAAAGCAGACGTGCCGCAGGACGTAACGGAATACAAGGAACAGTTCTTCCTTGGAATGACGGGCAGACAGATAATATGTGTGGTGCTTATGATTGTGCTTGCAGTAGGAACATTCCTTATCGGCAAGAATTTTGTGACCATAGACATTCTTATCTATCTCATCGTTTTTGAAGTTGCGCCCCTGGCGGCAGTAGGTTTCCTTAATTATAACGGAATGGGTTTTGAAAAGCTGATAGGTCAGGTCACATATTTCTATATAGGAAATCAGCGCAGAAAAATATCATATCAGCCGGAAGAAACCGAGATACACGACAAGGTTCGTGAAATAGCTCTTGCCGCAGCCGAAGCCGAAAGAAAGGCAGAGCTAAAAGAGGAAAAGAAAAAGAGAAAGTCCGAAAAAAGGAGGAAGAATAAATGCCCGAAGAAATGACGCAGACTGCGGTGACAACAGTAGCTTCGACCGCATTAGCGGAAACAGAAGGCTTTTCGGATAGTATGACCGATGAAGAAGCAATTTCTGAGGTTGCAGCCAGAGCTGTTTCAGAAGCTATTGAAAATGCGGGAGTAACAAGTGCAGCAGAAAGTGAGGAAGTATCCGAAAGTGAGATGATGGAGCAGGAAACAGAAGTTGTTACAACGGAAGTTTCAACATTTCCGAACACTATTGTTGAAAGCAAAAGAGATATTACAGAAGTGATTATCGAAGAAATTGCTTCCGAAGCCGAAAATACAGCTGTTCTTCTTCCCGAAGAAGCAGAGATAGTAACTGAAAGTGTTACAGAGGTTACGGTAGTAACCGAAACTGTACCAAAGGTTTCAATAGAACCTCAGCAGGTTATTGGACCTCTGCTTATTGTCGGACTTGGTGCTGCAGCACTTGTTTTGAAGAAATTTGGCGGCAAGAACAAGGTGACCGACTACAAATCTGCGAAGGCAAGGGATGCTGCAAGGCTTGAAGCCGCAAAGTCGAGCAAATCAAAGAAAAAGGGAAAGTCGGATAAGTCAGAAAAGGAAAAGAAAAACCTTTCAAAGAGAGTTCTGGAAACAATTCCGTATAAGAAAATTCTGGCGGATAATATCTGGTTTCTCGGTAAAAAGATGTATTCCAAAGCCTATACCTTTGATGACATCAACTTCAATCTTGCTGACGAAGAACAGCAGTATATGTATCTTGAACGCTATATCGAGTTTATGAATGTGCTTGATGATACGGTGGACTGTCAGATATGCCTTTGGAACAGCAAGATAAATATGGATGAGTTCAGACACAGAACCCTTATGAAGCAGAGAGCTGATGACTTCTTTAATCTCCGCTTTGAGTACAACAATCGTGTGCTTGAGGAGAATATAAAGAAAGGTCAGAACGCAATTCAGAAGCATATGTACATTACCCTGACGATAAAGGCTCCCGATGAAGAAACGGCAGCAAGAAAGTTCAAGTCATTGGATATTGCAGCTATAAATTCATTCAATCGTATCGGAAACACCAATATGAGAGAGCTTACATCGCAGGAACGTGTGGAAATGCTCAAGGATTTCTATATAGGAACAGACGAGGATCCTGTCCCAACTCTCACTTCCGAGGATTACGCAAAGGACAGAGAAAAACTGTACTGCGCTCCAGATTATTTTGATTTCAAAAAAGATTACTTTATGTTCAATGATACCTATGCAAAGACAATTTTTATCCGAGAATATCCAGCAACAGCGACCTCGGAGATCTTTACGGACCTGCTTGCAACGGGCATTGAAATAATGATCACCACAAACATCGAAACTTACGATACTGCCGCTGCAAGAAAGCTGGTTCAGCATCAGATAACGGCGCTCGACACCGATATGGCAAAGCGTGAGGTAGCCGCCGCACAGCACGGAAACTTCTCATCGCAGATGCCCCAGCGTATCAAAAATCAGCGTGACAGTATGGTGGCGGTATTCGATAAGATCACTACCAAAGACCAGAAACTGTTCCTCACAAATATTCAGATACTCATCAAGGCAAAGTCCTATGAGGAACTGATGAATAACACGGAGATCATCGAAAGCACTTTGAAGCGTTCGGGCTGCGTTAAGGGAGAAATGGCGTGGCAGCAGGAGGACGGAATGTGCGATTGCCTGCCTTGCGGCTATCAGCGTAAGTTCGGATGGCAGAGAACGATGCCTTCTGAATCGGTGGCAATATTTATTCCCTTCAATGTAAGAGAAATGCAGATGAAAAATTCTGTATATTACGGACTGAATGTGCTTTCCCACAACATCATAATGTTCGACCGAATGACAGGACTTATCAATCCATCGGGATTTGTGCTTGCCTGCCCCGGTTCGGGAAAATCATTTCTTGTAAAGCGTGAGATCGTCGATGTATTCCTTCGTAACCCCAATGCGGACATTTTGGTAATCGACCCGGAACGTGAGTATTGGAAACTGGCAGAAGCCTTTAACGGAACGGTTGTAAAATTCTCCAACGGCTCAAAGAGCTACATCAATCCGTTTGATTTTGATATTGCTCTTCTCGATGATGAGGAAATTGACGTTATCGCCGACAAGTGCCAGCTCATCACATCGTTTATCAGCTGTATGGACAGCAAGCACCCGTTAAATGCACAAGAAAAATCCTTTGTTGACCGCTGCGTCCGTAAGGCGTACATAAAATCGGGAGTGCTTGATACTCTTGATCCTGCGGATATGCCGACACTCGGTACATTCCTTGAATGTATGAAGGAAGAAACAGAGAACATCAACAAGGATATGAAAGACAAGCTTATTGTTACCATTGATATGTATGTAAACGGTTCTGCAAAGTATTTCAACAATCAGACCAATATCGACACGGATAACAGATTTATCAGCTATGACATTCGTGACCTTAACGGCAATCTGAAAACGCAGTCAATGCTCTTGATACTTGATTATATATGGAACAGACTGTCACGCAATAGAGATTTAGGGCGGGCGACGTATATCTATTTTGATGAAGCACATCTGCTTTTTGCGGATGAATATGCCCTTGATTATCTCCGTATGCTCTGGAAACGTGCAAGAAAGTACGGTGGCGTTCTTACGGGCATTACGCAGAATGTTGAAGATCTGCTGAAAGACGATAAATCACGTTCAATGCTGTCTAACTCGGAATACCTTGCACTTTTGAAGCAGAATCCCACAGATGCGGCAAAGCTGCAGGATATTCTGCATTTTACCGACAGCGAGATACAGTACGTCAATGATACTCCGCCCGGACACGGTATTCTTGTTCTCGGCGGCAAGGACAAAATTCCATTTTACGATGAATTCCCGAAGGATACCGAGCTGTATAGCAAGATGACAACAAACTTCTCGGAAACAGCCAAAATGCTTGAAGCAAAAGCGGAATAAGGATAGGAGGTCCGTATGGCAGATAAGAATAAAAAGGGGAGTGATATCCCGAAATCCGACAAGAAAATCGTCCTGCGTGACTTGAAATCCTTTGAGTATGCGAGGAAGAAATACACCGTCAAGAGTACCGACAGATTTACGGCTTCAAAAGAAGCTTATGCTGAAGCAGGAAACAGAGTTGCATCTGAATACTCTGCCAATATCAATAATGATAACAGCAAAAAATCTCGTAATGCAGCTCACAAATCAATGGTATCTTCCAAGAGGAACAGCAGCAGAGAAAAGAGAGCCGCATATATCAAGGAAAAGCTTCAAAGAGATATTGCTGCAGATAAAGCCGATGCCTATTCGGATAGTGATAATCTTCCCGATAGTTTTCAGTCCCCACCGGGGACTGAATCAGTGGGGACTGCCTTGAAGGAAAACACCGAGAATAAGTTTCAAAGCCGATTTCTTGGCAATTCTGAAAAAATCGGTGAATACAAGCATAAAAACAGCCTTGAAAATGCAGAGGTAAGACAGGCGTATAAGAACAAAATGCTTGAAGCGCAGATGAAAAGGCGCAAAGAAGCTATTGTTGACCGAAGTCAGGCACAGACCAATGCAGCACTTATATCAGCAGAAAAAGCGAGGACTGCTGCAATGAAAAGCGCCGATGCGGAAACGAACATTAGAGATAATGTCATTCCCGGTCTTGAGATGGCGGGAGAGTATATTTCTGCGGTAAAAAACGGAGATGCAGTAGGAATGATAACTCAGCCTGCTGTCAGCGTTATAAAAAACAATATGGGCAGTCTGAGTGGAATATCGGATGGCATATCAACCATTTCGGGAGCTGTTCAGGGTTCGGATTCGATAGGCGGTGCAGCTGCAAATGTAGGAACAAGTCTTGCGGCAAACAGGATGAAAAATGCTGTGACAAATGCCCTTTTCAAGCCTTCGGATGAGAAAATTGCAGAACGTCTTGAAAAGAAATTAAGGTATATCGACCGCAAATCAGATAAAGAAATGAGCCGTATTCAGAAGGAAAAAGCAGAAGCTATGAACGGCTCCATAAGCAAAAATCTTGATAAAAAGCTTGATAAAATCGAGCGAAATCAAGAGAAGTATAAGCAAAAGCTTGCTAAACAGCGTAAAGAATTGCAGCGCAAACAGCAGAAGAACATTTACATAGAGCATAACCGAAAAAATCCCGCTTTTGTAGGAAATAAGATAAAAAAGAAAGTCGGCGGTGCAGGTGGAAAAAGTAAACTTTTGCTGCTTGGTTCGGGAGCATCGGTGATGTTTGTAATCCTCGTCATAATTATTCTTCTTATTCTTATAGCTTCGTTGTTTTCCTGGCTTACACCGTATGATTTTTCTCTTGCGGGTGATGATAGTGGAGAGCAGACAGAAGCTAAAACGGAGGAAGAAATAATTGATGGATATGCAAAGCTGATACAGAACTATATGGATGTTACCCAGGCGTACTATTACCTTGTTTACGGTGATTGGTACGGTGGCGTGTATGACTATCCTGCACCGGATATTTCTTTTTCGGATTTTCTTGCACAGTTTCAGAGCAAGTTGATAAGTGATATTCAGGCAAAATATTCAGCAGCGTTTGCGGCGGCAGAAACTCCGGAAGAGGTTGCTGCAATTAGCCGTGCAATGTCAGCAGAAATATCAGCTGCACTTCAGGCTTCGGTATATCAGGCAAGAATTGAATATGATGCGTTGATGAAAGCTCTCGATGATTCGATGAGGGCGCAAGAACGCCGTCAGCATTATGAAGTGTATAATGGCGGCGGAGGAAATGGCGCGCTAGATTCTTCCGAGTTCACCGGAATGCCTATTGTTGGAACAAACCACTTCGGTAATGTTGAGATAAAAAGTGACTTGTCTGCAGAAGAACTGCTTGCAATGACAGCGCTATACAAATCTTTGAAGGTTATAGGCAGCGAAGATGAAGCGGATGCCGATCCGGAAGTAGTATATAACATTACTACCGAAGATATTATGGAATTCTTCAAGGAAACTGAGTTTATCCCAATTACCACAGAGATAACTCATGACCATCCTTGCGACGGTACTTGCAGACGCAGATTGATAGGAGATTATGAATCGGGATATTCGTGGGAGTATTTCTGCAATAACGATCACGATCAGCTCACTGGAGAGATAGGAGCCTGCAAAACAAAGGATGAGTTGATTGAAAAAATCTTTGAACTTACCAATGCGGAAGAAAGCGGAATAGATGAAGAATCAGCAGAGGAGATAATAGAATCTTATCTCAAAACGATCAATGAGAAGCTGGGTATATCCGAAAGGGATTATCGTCAGTTCGGAGCTGCGGATAATGTGCGGGCTAAGGCTTTTTATGAAATGCTTATAGATCCCGATAAAGGCAGTATTCCAAACAACTTCTGGACAGTTGATACTCCTCTCGGTTGAAAAGAAATTAGGAGGTTTCATAATGAGGAAAATATTGAAATGGGTATGTGAACACAAGGATGAACCGAGCTTCAAATATACGGCTATCATTATTGTCCTTATTGTTCTTGCTATCGGAGTACAGATCTTTGATAACATTCGCACAGAATGGGAAACTAAAGAAGCTGTAGAATCCGTAGTTTCGGAAAATGTACCCGAAGAAGATGAAAGTGAAAAAGAAAATGCTGTTATCGAGTTTCTCGATAACAGCAAGCTCCATTTTTTTCTGCTTGGTGTAACAGGAATTACCCTTGCTTATACTGAGCATCGCCACAAACATAAAATCAAGGAAAGCAGGTGACACTCAATATCAGTCAGTGAATCGGATTGTTTTTACAGTATTCTACCGCTTGATTGCAAAAATCATCAAGTGTTACATCATCGAATTTTTCGTGCTGCCATTTTGTATAGTCGAATGGCTCACGAATCAAATTGGATATGAACACCTCGGTTTCGACAATTCCAAGATTTCTTATCAGGCAATTCATAGCGTCGTTCATTATTACAGTAGTGTTACGCATAATCATCCCTCCAATATGGTGATCAAGTCAATGGGGTTAATTATTTTTACTTCATCTGATGAATACTTAAGTAATCTGATGTCTGTTGTTACAAAGTAATCGGCTTTGCCCTCAATAGCGCAGGAAACGTGCAGAGCATCTTTAGTTTTAATGCCCGTTTTCATAATTTCTCCTGCACGTTGTTTGATGACTTCAACATTGCTTTCATCTATATAGATCACAGCATTTGAGAAGAAATCAAAAATAGCGTTTTTTCTGATTGCAAAAGGGTTCTGGGAATTTTCATATACCGAAATAAATGAATATATCAAATCCAATTTGCCGTCCACAATTTGCTTCTGAATGAAAAGCTTTGCCTGTGCTTCGAGATTTATGCGCAGCTGGGTCTGATCATCATAAGGACGGTTATAGCAGCAGGTATCAAGATAAACTTTTACATTACCCATAAGAAAGCTCCTTTGTATATATCGGATAAATACGGTTGCTTAATTCCCTATCTATATTATATCAAAAGAATCAAAAAAATCAATAGGAAAGGAAAAATAATATGAAACTTATAATCAGCGAAAAACCTTCCACCGCCGGAACGATCGCTCACGCCGTTGGTGCAAGAGAAAAGATCTACGGTGAGGGCAAAGAGTATTGCTATAAAGGCAACGGCTTCTATGTTGTAAATGCGAGAGGACACCTTTACGGACTTGGTATGCCGCAGGATTACGGATACAGTAAGGCGTATAAGATGGACGAGCTGCCTATGTTCCCCGAATTTGAGCTTTATCCGGAGGGAGAGGACACCGAAAATCTCCGCAATCTCATTTCCTCCCTTATAAATCGTCCCGATGTGGACGAGCTTATCTGTGCAACCGACGCTGGGCGTGAAGGTGAGCTTATTTTTCGTCACATTTACAATGCCAATAAGTGTAGTAAACCCGTAAAGCGCCTTTGGACAAACTCAATGACGGATGAAGCCATCACAAAATGTATGGCAGCACTTCCACCCGACAGCAATTACGACGGAGAATACTATGCGGCACTTGCAAGAGAAAAGTCTGATTGGATAATCGGAATGAACCTGTCAAGGCTTTACGGCTTAAAGGACAACTATACACATCGTATCGGTCGTGTGAAAACTCCCGTGCTTGCACTTATCGTTGACCGTGACAATGAGATTGACGCATTTCAGAAGAAAACTACATACCGTCTTGAAATGGAAAACGGTGCGGTATCGACTACAGAGTATCAGACAAAGGAAGAAGTCGAATATGCGAAGGTAAAATGCAGCGGCAAGAGCGTTAATGTGCTTTCGGCTGTATCGGAGGAAAAACGTATAAACAGACCGCTTCTTCATAGCCTTACCACACTCCAGCAGGAAGCAAACAGAGTGTACGGGCTGACCGCAAAGCAGACTCTTGAAGCTGCGCAGAGCCTTTATGAGAATAAGCTGATAACCTATCCCCGTACCGACTGCAATTATATTTCGGAAGATATGCGTGGACAGATAATCCGAGTAGTAAGCACTGTTGGTGAACGTCCCGAGTATGCGGACAGAGCGCACGGACTTATCGGTGTCGGACTTAATATTGACAGCAGAATAGTCAACGACAAGGCAATGAACGGACACGATCATCACGCAATTATTCCCGAAGCAAGTACGGCAAGTCTTGATAACCTTTCGGATACGGAACGCAAGGTATATGGACTTATCGTAAACAGGCTGCTTTGTGCCGTAGATAAGCAGTACAGCTACAACGAAAGCAATTATGAGTTTTGGTGTGAAGATGTGACTTTTGAGCTTAAAACCGAAGTGCCTGTTGAAATCGGCTGGAAGCAGTATGATACGGAGAAATCTGCAGCAAAGAGTAACAATGTCCCGAAATATACCGAAAACAGCACATTTGATATGGTAAATATTTCAATAAAGGAATGTGTAACCAAACCACCCAAGCATTTTACGGACGCAAGTCTGCTGTCGGTAATGAACAATATCGACAACAGAATTGACGATAAGGAACTTAAAGCAGCTGTCAGCGGAAAGGGCATCGGTACAGAAGCAACCAGAGCAGATATTATTGAGCAGCTCATATCTGCAAAATATGCAGAGCGCCGTGATAAGAATATTATTGCCACCGAGTTTGGAAAAGCCTTTATTGCATCAATACCCGATAATATAAAATCCGTTGAACGGACTGCGGAATGGGAACAGGTTTTCACCAATATCAAGGAAAAGGACATTTCTGCAGAACCATTTATGGAGGATGTAAAGGAATTTGTCCGTTCGGTTATTGATTATGAAAACAGTCCCTCTCGTCAGAGAACTCCTATTAAGACTCCCGACAACGGACATAGAAAATCCATAGGCATTTGTCCAAGATGCGGAAAGAATGTTTATGAGGGAAAGCAGAGCTACTACTGTGAAAGTGGCAAGAACGGCTGCGGTTTCAACCTCTGGAAAGAGCCTAAGTTTTTCAAGGACGTTATTACTCCCGAAAAGGCAGCGAAGCTCATCGAGGGTAAGACAGTATCCTTAAAGGCTGAAGGTAAGGACGGAAAGATATATTCTGCCGATTACAAAATGGATGATACGGGAAAGTATGTAAACCTTGAACGTATCAAGGCTGAAAAAGTCGTTATCGGAAAATGCCCCAGATGCGGAAAGAATATTCTTGAAGGCAAATTGAACTTTTACTGCGAAAGCGGCAAAGACGGCTGCGGATTTACCTTGTGGAAAAAGGATAATCACAACGGAATAACCGTAACAGCCGAAAATGCAAAGGATCTTTTGGACGGAAAGGTGATCGTCAAGCAGAAGAAAAAGGTTTCGGGAGAAAATATAAGGCTCAAGTACAAAATGGTCGATACCGGCAAGTACATCAATCTCGAAGAAATGAAGGAGCAGTAAATGGAGCAGACAGATAAAAGCAGTACGGGAAAGGCGCAGAAGATACCAAATGTTCTTACACGTTATGCGATACTTGCCAAGATATATGGTACCGAAATACCTAAAAATCTTGAGATAAAGCAGCTTCCAAAGGATAAGGCTAATCTCCTCAGAAATGAGAATTATACCGAAAATACCGATAAGCTGCTCTATCTTTATGGCGTAGGAATTCTTGATGAAAATACGCTGGACTTGCTTATTCGTGGCTTTAAGGGAAATATCCGTAATGATGTAATTGCCGCCGAAAACAGAGCAATAGCGGATAACGGAAAAAATCCCGATGACAGGCTTACTCCTAAGCTTCTGCAGAATGCGTTATTATGTGCTGCATATTCAAAAAAGTATGATAAGCTGCAGACTATATCTTTTGATGAAGCACTGGAAATGACAGAACTTCCGCACGTCTGCATTACAGACGGAAAAATGAGAGCAAGGGACGTTGAGTTTCTGAAATTTCTGTATGAAATAGAAGAACCGGTGGGCAACTATGGGGATGATGCAGAGGTATATATTGAGGATCGAGCCAATGTAAAGGCTTTTGTGGAAACCGAAAACGTTGAAATGGATAAAAGTCCCGTGATACTGAATATGAAAAACGCAGTCATTTATTCCAAGCTGTTTGATAAGGACTACGGCAGAGATTATATCAAATATGCCGTAGAAAACAAAATACCTTTGAAAATCGACTGCGATAAGGAATACTCGGAATATGTTGCTAAAGTCAAGCTGCATTTTGAAATTCGTCACTATGAACGCAGACGGAATATCTGCGGCAACAGGGTTAATTGGTTTGATTATGCTCCGTCAGTCGATGGGGCAATAACCGATAATCTTGCAACGCTTACGAAAACAAAACCAATAGACCTTAAACTTTCAGACAAATATGATAATTCGGATCTGACAGAAAAGGCAGCGGCAAGCTATCAAAGCAAATTTTCGTTTGCAGATGATACCGTTCTTGAAATTTATCACTATAATACGGTCGAATTGATGATTTATCGAAACAAAAAGTTTGAAAAAGTGGATAAGAAAATGTTCCATAAACAGCTTTTTGATTTTGATAAGATCTGGAGCATTATTCAGCTCTGTTCCAGAAACGGGCAGCTTCGGAAGATGAACGACCGAATCGTTATTCCCGAAAGTGTATGGAATGAGATTGCTATTGATGAAAGAGAGTATGCGGACAGACTTATCAGAGAGCAGTATATCCGTCAGGAAGAACGCCGTAAGTCTAACAAGCTTCTCATATCTTTAAGTGATATGAAGGCTAATGCTGAAAACAAGAAGAAGCAGAAGGATGATTTGCTCGCTAAACAGAAAGCTGCAGAGGAAAAGCTTAAAAACGATGCTGCCAATAGACCGGCTGGTGTTCAGACCTAAAGAGAGGTGGTGAGAATGTGAGAGTTTTTATCAGAGAATACTGTCGGGATGTAACTATAAGGATATTTGGTCTTGACGGTGAAGAACGTACAAAGGAGTTCTTCGATAAGTATTTCTCCGATGTAAAGGACGTTGGTGAAATGACCGATGAGGACAGAGCTGAAAATCTTTCCGAAGCGGAATACTATATTGCAACGGCGGAGGAGTTTGAATACTTTGCACAGAAGGTTGGAATTATTCAGACGGCTATAGATTTGGCGGCGGTAGCACATATCTATGGCAGGGATGAATACATAGAAGATAAATGCAACTGCCTCGTATGAGAAAGGAAAAAGATATGGACGATATAAATATCCAGGAACTTTTGAAAAGAATTGAGGAACTTGAAAAGCACAGTTCAGCAATGGAAACCCAATTTGAATCTCTTGAAAGTCAGATCCAGACCATAAACCGCTTTATTTCCGCTATTACAGAAGCTCAGGATCTTGACCAGACAATGAATGAGATCGAAAGTGTCACTAAACAGCTTACAGACTGCGACAAGGCTACATTTTACTGCTATGACAATTCAAATGATAAGTTTTTCTCTCACGGCGATTACCGTAATTGGCAGGACGAACACGCAGCAGAGGAAATAAAGAACGCATTTGACAGTAAGGAAATCTTTTCTAACAAAAATGAAGCTGTTATTCCGCTTGTGTCTGCCAACGGCAACTCTCTTGGAGTAATTGTAGCTGAAAAGGAAAGCGGCTTCACTCCCGAAGATTATGAAAACTTCAGTCAGGGATGCCAGGTTGTAAATACGGTGGAACTTGCTCTTAAAAAGGAATTTGAACACCAGGGCAGGATTACTGATGAGCTTACGCATTTGAAAAATCGTCAGGGACTTAATGAATATCTTGAAAACACACTTTGCGGCATTCTCAACAACGGTAAGGATGTAAATATCCTTATGTGTGATATTGACCATTTTAAGAATATCAACGATACATACGGACACGATGCGGGAGATATTATTCTCAAGGGCGTTGCAGATGTTTTGCAGGAGGGTACAAGAACAGGTGCAGACTGCGCTTTCCGAATGGGCGGAGAGGAAATGGTATGTATCCTTAACTGTTCGCCCGACAAAGCAATGGATATTGCCGAACGTCTGCGTGAAACCATTGAAAATACTGTTCACAGCATTACAAATAACAATGAGCCTGTTGAAGTAAAGGTAACAGTATCAATGGGACTGCACAATATGCAGCCTGATATGGAAATGACACCCGAAAATGCAAGGGCAGTATTTGACAGTGAGTTCAAGAACGCCGATATTGCAGTTTACAAGGCGAAGGATACCGGCAGAAACAAAGTAGTGGCAGCCGATGAAAATGTATATCTGTCATATCTTGCACTTAAATCCGCAGAGCTTTTATGCAGCGAAGATTGTACCAATGTCGATGAGGTCAAGCGGCAGACCGTTGAAATGCTTGTTGATGATAAGGATTTTGAAACAGTCATTGAAGCTCTGCAGGCACATTCGGAGGAATGCCCAGATTTATCAGAAGCTGTAGATAAATTGGTGGTTAAGCTGAATGAAGCATTGGAAAATGATACAGAAAAAACGCAGGAAAAAGAAACGGAGGAAAACACGATGAATAATCAGGAGAATAAAGCACCCAAGTTCTATAACAAGGAATCGTTCAAGGCGATTCAGAATAAGGAGTACATCAATACCGATGCTGCCACAGCCTTTAAGATCGCACAGAAGGCAATGGCAGAGAATGTAGAGTTTTCTGCAAAATATGACGGTGCAAAGTCAGCCGTTACAGTTGATGGTGTTAAGGACAGAGCTTTCGTTAAAGCGGTAAGGGAAGAATTCAACATCCCCGAAAATCAGAAGGAAAAGTCGGTTCAGCATCATAAACGTGAAGCAGCTGCACAGGAAAAGAAGCCTGCATATTTCGGACATAATGAGCGTCAGCAGACAGCGCAGGAGAATGGTCCGAAGTATTTTAATCGTGAAGGATTTAAGGACATTCAGAACAAGGAATATATCCGCACCGATTCCAAGACAGCATACGAAATCTCCAAAGAAGCGCAGAAGCACGGTATTGAACACTCTGTAAAATATGATGGTGCAAAGTCTGCCGTTACAGTTGACGGAGTGAATAATAAGGAATTTGTGGCAGCGGTTAGAAAAGAATTCAATATTCCCGAAAATAGCCGTAATGAAAAGCAGACAGAAAAGCCTGCATATTTTTCACGCAAGTCTGCTTCACAGGAAAAGACTTATACCGGCAGCAATGACAGACCGCAGAAGAAAGAAGCTTCATATTTCAATAAGGAAGGATTTAAGGATATTCGCAATAAGACGTATATCCAGACAGATTCCAAGACAGCATATTCTATTTCAAAAGAAGCCGCAAAGCAGGGAGTGGAGCATTCAGCAAAGTACGACGGCGCAAAGTCTGCCGTAACCGTAGACGGAATAAAAGACAGAGACTTTATTGAAACAGTTAAGGGTATGGCAGATTGGGCGGAAAAGGTGCAGATAAAGGAAGCACAGAATCAGAATAAATCAAGGAATACCGAGGCGAGATAGTATGTTTTATTCCGATGAACAGATCAGAAGAGCAGAAGAACGTGGGATAACCGAGTATTTCCGAAGCAGAGGGTATTCCTGTGACCGTGAGGGCAGGGAGATACATATTCATGGATTCGGCGGAATGAAGGTAAAGGAAGATACAAATGAATACTATATTCATTCCCGAAGTGTAGGAGGAGTAGGACTTGTAAACTGTCTTATGAAGGCTTTTGAAATGTCTTTCCCAGAAGCAGTCGGAGAAGCACTTGACGGCGAGATTCCCGGTTCGGAATATGCAGCAGAAAAGAGAACTGTAAATCTATCTGACAGAAAAACATCGGAAGAAACATCGAAGCCTGCAGTTATTCCCGAAGCGGCTGCAGATAACAAAAGAGTGTATGCGTATCTGTCAAAGGAACGCTGCATTTCTCCAAAAATCATAAATGAGCTTACTAATTCGGGATTACTGTACCAGGACACCAAAGGCAATGCAGTATTTCTTCACCGCAGAGATAACATTCCCTGCGGTGCGGAGATACATGGCACGGGCAGAAAGAAATACACAATTGGAAATACAAGCTATACAAATATTTCGGATAAGCGTATCACTTCCATTGAGCCTTGTGAAGCAGAAATGCTTGGTCGTTTCCTTGAAAATACGGACATATCGTTTTCCGGTTATGTGTATTCCAATGAAGCAAACATCGTATCTGACAGTAAGGATCATCGAGTTGTAAATGATATGGCAGAGCTTATTTCCGGTATTGATAGTTCGGTGTTGAATAGTGATGTTCAGAAAAAGCTGAAATCATATAAGGGCGTGGCACCGGGGACGACCAATTCATTTTTTGAATATACAAAAGGCAAACCCGAAAAGGCATATGTTTTTGAAAGTGCCATTGACCTTATGAGCTTTATGCAGCTGCATCCCGAAGCAAATGACTGCAGTTTTGTATCTATGGCAGGGTTAAAAAATTTTGCGATCGAAGAATTGCTGTCACGGAATATGAAAGTAATTTTGTGTGTGGATAATGACCGTGCGGGCAAGGAATTTTGCGAACGTTTCAAAGGACGATGCTTTGTATTTACTGAGTGCAGATTGTATGGAGTTAAGGATTTCAATGAACTTCTGCAAAAACAATTCAGAAAAAGAGATTTCTTTTCTGCAGTTGATAAATTATCCGAATGGAGTGAAAAAGTCATAGCAAAGGAACAAACGAAGGAGGTTCGATATGGAACGCACGGAAATAGAACCATATAAGCGGAACATATCCGCTTCTGAGGAAATATGTGAGCTGGGAGAAAAAAAGGACAAGTATATTGAGCTGCGGCGGGAGAAATTGCTGGGAATCCGCTGATTAAAGCGAAGCGTTCGTTTTGCCGTTTTGAAAAATGTACGAGTTTACGCCTTTGAGGACATTTTGAAAAACGGCAAAAACGTATTAATCAGCGGTTCCCTGGAGCCTGATGTAATAAATTCTGATATTTCTCTCATTGAAGCACAGATTGCCAACATTCTTATGAATAAAAGGAGGAAAGGTGTAAGATGAACACCGAAATTATGAATAATGAACCCGAAAAGCAGGCTGATGATAAAAAGACTGTAAATAAAAGCGAAAAAGTCACAGAAAAGTTGAAGGTTCTTCGTGAAAAGCTTGGCAAATCGGTTGAAGCACAGACTGCTGCTGAAAAGAAAACAAAGGATATACGGACAGAGATCGCCAAGTGTGAAAAGTTCCTTCACGATGAGGAAGTCCGTGCTTTGGATGCAGTATGTAATAAAAACCATATCACATTCGCAGAAGCAACAGCATTTATTAAAGCTGTTACAAGTATAATGTCGATTTCCGATGCAGCGGAAATATTGGGCATAAAGATGAGAAAGGCGGATAACAATGAGTGAAACGAAAAAAATACACATTCAGGGCGAAATAGCAGAAACTCCTTCAACAGACAGCAAGGACAGCTATTCAAGATATGTATTTTCTGTCCATTCAAATGGTAAATATCCCGTTAAGGTAGTTGCCTGGGGATATAAGGATTTTCCTGCACGTTACAGAATTGGAGATAAAGTTATCATTTCGGGCAGCAGGGTAACTATCAAGACGGAAGAGAACGGGAAGATGAGATGTTATCCTGTTGTCCGTGCCGAAACCATAATTCTTGAGCATTGAAAGGAGCAGCGGCTATGACTGAATATATCAACAAGGAATTCTATAAGGAGATTCCTCCCCAGGAACGTTATTATATCAATCTCAATGCTAATTCCATCAATGCCGTAATGGACAGGCTTAACGCAGAGGGAATACTTTTTTCTGCTACTCTCAGCAACTATAAAAATGTTGTTACTGTGCATAAAGCAGACAGCGAAAGAGCTGCCGCTATTGTAAGCGAAGCTGCCCCCAGAAGAAACACTGATTCCCGTATTATCGGAAATACCGATTATCGCTCCATTTCGGATAAGCGTTATATAAAAATGGATACCGATACAGCATTAAAGGTTGCGGCTGTACTTTCCGGAGATAATAGCAGCCGTTTTTCGGGACGTATCATCGGTGATAATGCTACCATTACAGTAAGCGGCGACAAAAATGCTGCCAATGTCCGCAGAATGGCAGATAATATAAAGAACTCCGACCTTCTTACCATTCTTGATGAAGCAGGATTTGAACGTGTCAATCTTAATAATGGCTTTGTGAATTTCCGCAATTCGATTACCGGAGCTGTTGAAGGCT
>JBJEQL010000043.1:0-5326 GCA_051881735.1 Oscillospiraceae bacterium | reverse complement strand
TCACGATTTACCACCAAGCGGAAATACTTGTCAATGTCCGTATCGGGGAAACCTGCCAAGCGCAAGAGTATATGATGTTCAACAGCTTCATCTATCTGACTTACAATGACCTGCTCACCGTCAAAGGATATGAGGACGAGCAGCGGTTCATCACGCTTCATTGCACCGGTCACGTTGCTTTCATCGGGATAGTATATTATATTCATTTGTCGTTTTTCTCCTGAACTGATTCAGAGTTCATACGCCGTTCAACTGCTCGATAACCCTGAAAATGATTTTATTTTCTTCGGTTTGGTGTTCACAATTATCTTTTCAGAAATCCAAACAAGCCTTTTTTGGCCGTTGGCCCATCTTCTTCCCTCGGCTGTCCGCAGTTTGTACAAGTCTTGCTTGATCCACGATTCTGAAAATCACATTCGGGGCATCTCCAGTCGCCTTTGGTGCTGATCGAAATAAGCGACTCATTGACTTGTACGGTATTACCTTCCGTATCGAGGTATGTAGCTCCGCTCGGCTTATTTATGCCGCAAATTTTACATGTTAAACCGCTGTTGAGGTTATCGCATTGAGGGCATCGCCACTTTAAGCCGCTGGGAGTAGGTACTACATGACTTGTTGCTGTTGGTTTGGGTGCATCATCAATTAACGGCTTACGAGCATACGCCGCTTCTGTCGGTTCGGCAGTTTGTGCAAGTTGTATCTGTCTGAGAGCGGATTCAATGCTTGATAACATAGTTTCTGCTACCCAAGAACCTGCTGCAGATTTACCCGAAATAAAGTTTATAATAACAGATGATACTTTGCAATTTTTCAAAGTAACTCGTATATAGAGAGTATCTATATATTTCTGTTCATTTCTTTTTGCTGTTGCTCCTGCTACTATACCCATTCCAGTACTTATCAAAGATCCGAGAGCCGCTCTTGTAATCATGGATGATGTGCTTGTTTTATATACCGAGGAATCATTTCTGACAAGTTCAGCATCAACTATATCCTGCCAATGCCAGTATATGCCGTTGGTTCCGAATGAAGGCATAACTCGCATCATCTGATGTATATCATCTATTTCGAAAGTTCCGCTGGATATAGGATAGCTTATGGTAGGGTTAAACAAAACAAAATCAGCTAATTTACGATTTTCTTTCTTTTCGGAAACCGCTGTGTCTTGCGCTGTTGTGTCCTGTTGCGTGGGTTTATAGAGTTCTGCACCGCAGTTCCAACAATATGTCCCTTCTGCCTGTTTACCACATTTACTACAAAACATAATATTCCTCCTGTTGTCATTAGTTTATGCTGTTTTGGCATTCACGCTGTTTTCATAGGGATATTTGATTATATCATCTTCAGCTTTTTCTTACTGTATAGCTTCATTATGAGCAGGTCAGATTTTAGGTCTACCTGCTCATATTTTTATTATCCCTCTATATCCGGAGCTGCTGTGTTCTCTTTATCCTGCTCCGCTTTCATCCGCCGCTCAACCGCTCCGATAACATAAGCATTAAGGCTTTCCCCCTGCTTTTCCGCAGCGGCTTGTATCTCGGCTTTTTTGCCTTTAGGAACACGTGTTTTTATTTCATCATAATTATTTTTCATATACTTTGCGGTTGCTTTCTGTTGAGCCTTACTTGTTGCCATTGTACCACCTCCACAATATAATTATACATCATATAAATATAGGGTACAATATATATTTTAACTAATATATCGGGTACAATATTGTTTATATTGCCTATTGATATATAGGGTACGATATAGTATAATAATATCAAGGTCAGAGGAACAAACCTAATAAACCAAATAAACCGAAAGGAGCAGGTCAGAATGAATAAAACAAGAAGCAAAGTCATGATAATGGCAAACAGCCTCGTTAAGCACGGCATGAGCCGCAGAACGGCAATGCTGAAAGCGTGGATTATTGCAAAAGCTTCTGCGCTTCGCACCAAGATCAAAGGCACAAGCCGCCGTCAGAGCGAACTGGAGAAGCTTTCAGCACTTAACCCCTCGGAAATAAGAGTGCAGCTTAAAAGAGAACCGCACAACAGCCACGACAGCAACGCAATAGCCGTCTACGCCGTTTCAAGCGACCGCCGCGCATTCTTTGCAGGATATCTTCCGAAAGCCGTAGCAAGCGTTTTAGCGCCCTTATTCGATAAGGGAAGAGAACCGCAAGCAAAGGCGTTCAGAGTTACAGGCGGTTTCAATCCGTGGGTGAGCTACGGCGCAGCACTCGCAATCGAAGTATAAGAAAAGCTCTTACATCATCAGCCGACCAAAGCGAAATGTAAGAGCCGCAAACCCACTCGGAGCAGGTTTTATTCAATTATAGCCGACCTGCTCCGAAAAGTCAAGTAAAAAAGGAGAAATTTTTTTGAGTACACCAGCGTATGAAAGAGTTTTAGCCGTATATGAAAGCAATTCACGCTATTTATCCCCGGAAGAATGTGAAATAATGGCAGGGCGTTTTCTGGAACGTGCCGAATTGCTCCGAAAACAGAGTATTAAGCGCAGAATTAGCTCCAAGCCTATTATTGAAATGACCAAATACGAAAAATAAGGAGAAAGAACAATGGAAAATGAAAAGCTTCGTTCAATTATCGTAAGCGCAGTATTGAGATACGCCGCAACTTTTCAAACAACAAGATATGAAGCTTGTAACGGTGTTTCGTCAAGCTTATTCAATTTTATGGTCGTCTGGTCGAAAAAAGAAGGAAAAGCCGTCTGCACCGACTGCACAGACTATCAGGAACGTTTCTTTGACTTTGTACTCGGAGATGATTCAGCACTCACCGATACAGAACTGTATTATATCGGGTGGAATTACAGCAAAACGCCCGAAGCTGAACCGCCTGCAGCTGACGTACTGAAAGAGTTAAAGGAAGCAGTCACGGAACACCGATCAGAGATCAAGCGTATCACCGATTCAACAGCAGAAATGCGGCGCATTCTCCGCAGGACAAAAATTGATCCCGTATTTGAACGCATTAATGATTTTGTACGTTATAATGAGCTTGTACATATTGACGGCGAAACGCTTTTTTATATTGAATTATATACGCTCGGACTTATTGACGGCAAAAGGCAGGAACGCACACGGCGCAGGAAAGCGGCACATTCTTAATCATCGTGGGAATAAAGGAGAATTTAGCAATGAAACTAAGTACAGTAGATCAGATCATAGAACTGTATTGGCAGAAGGAAAGCGAATTCACAGAGTTCGACTGCGGAATTCTAATAGGCTTTTTCAAATCCGCCTGCGAAAGCAAAGAAAATGAAAGGCGTTCACACCCAACCGCAAGCACACCGCATCGGCAAATCACAATGACAAAATGTGCAAAATAATACACATACGAGCAGGTCAAGCACCTGCTTTTTGTGTTTACAGCAACCCTAACCGCATATATTCATCCGTAAGTTTGTACAACTCTTTGTCATATCTTAACTGCTTTAATGCCCTACGCTCACGGTTTACCGCTTCTCTATGGGTAATTCCGAGCTTGTGGGCGGTCTGCTCAAATGTCAGCTCTTTGTAATATCGGCATAATATAACGCTTTTGAGATCATCGGGCAGACGGTCAACCGCTCGGCACAATATTTCGGCCGTGCTGTTCTTATATATGCGCTCGAAGTCCGCAAGGCTCGTTTCATCCGCTACAAGCTCTATTACCTCTGTATCACTTTCATTGTCTGCCATTACGGGCGCATTCAGACTGTCCGAAACGTTGAGCAGGTCTTTTCCGAAAAGAGGACGAACGGCACTTTTGAACTGCAGGCCAAGATATGCTGTGAACTGATACCCTTTTTTGCCGTCATAGGCTCTGACTGCACCAAGATAAGCGGAATATGCCGCCTGCTTCAGATCGGACACAGTAACGCCGCACCGCTCGCACTTGGAAGAATGGGCGGAATAATACTTGTTTGCAATAGCATACAGCAGCTTGCGCACCCTTTCCCACAGAATGGGCGTAAGTTCATCATTGCCGCCTGCCTTTATAAACTCTGCAAGCTGTTCGTTTGTCATTGCCTTATTCCCCCTATGATAAGCATTTCCGAGCAGGTCACGCGCGCGCGCACGCGTACACACGCGCGAAGGTCTTGAACTTGTCTTGTATCTCCCCGGCGGTGTACGCTCCCCTCTTGACCCGATATTTTTTCGTATGGGGGTACGCTTGCATTTGAATGCAAAAATATATTTTCGCCGTTTTGGGAAAAAATTATTTACAGAGGGCAGGAGTAGGTGTGCGCAGAAGCCCCCGACCTTCGAGAACTCCCCCCGGGGCATATTGCAGGAAATACCAAGAGAAAGCGGCATTCCCGAAAGCTCGGCGCATTTGTTCCCGACCTGCTCAAATGTGATAACTTTATGCTTTGGATATAAATAAAAATGCTTAAAAAATGATAAAAAACAGCAAAAAAATCATTCTTTTTTACACTTTTTTGACCTATTTTTTTAGCGTTTCAAGCTCTTTTTTCTGCAATCGCAAGGCAAATTGCAGACGTTCTCGTGTACCTTGCGCCGTGCAAGCCTGCAGGCTGTTGTTAAGCTGTGTAATGCTTGCTTCAAGCTCCGATGCTCTGTGCGCATTGTATTCTGTGTTGTTCAGACCTGCTCCGTATATATCATCAATAGATCTGCTGCACATTGAGCTGAAAGAGCTATCACCCGACAGCTCGGCAATGCACTTTATTGCAATTATAAGCAGGCTGAACGGGTTCACACCTAAAGCAATACCACGGCATATATCACGCCTTGCCGCTTCGCTCCTCTGCATATTGAGCAGGTGGATTTCATCTGTCTTTATCATAGTTAACCTCTTCCTTTTTCCGCTTCGGACTTCCAAAGCCGTAATACTTATATAGCCGCTGCAATGTCTTTCCGCAAACATGAAGATCTCTTGCAACTTTCGTTCTGCTTTTACCTGCTCTTTCAAGTTTCCAAGCTCGGAGCGTTGTTTCTTCCGAAAGACAGCATTTCATTTATGAATTCTCCTTTTCGTTGTAAAACGTGCCGTAAATTCAAGTCCCTAAAAGAGCAGGTAAAGGTATATTTTTTTCGGCAGGCTTTATGTTTGCAGCCTTGCCGATTGACCTGCTCTGTTATTCTTGAAATATAGGCTGTATGTTCAGCGGTTCTTCGATCATGCGAACGTACTTGAAATACACATAGCCGCTTTTGTAGAACTCGCTTTTCTTTGCTTCGACGAGCATAAAGCCTTTCGGAGCTTTCGGCGGATGCTCGGGACTGTATTCTTTGCGGACTTCCTTTGCTTTCTCGCTTATAGGCTGTATAATGCTCTTTGTCTGCTTCC
This sequence comes from Oscillospiraceae bacterium, assembly GCA_051881735.1. Taxonomy (GTDB): domain Bacteria; phylum Bacillota; class Clostridia; order Oscillospirales; family Ruminococcaceae; genus UMGS363. Next base: position 20 of record JBJEQL010000043.1, on the reverse strand, counting down.
AACGCTTGCCCTTGTATTCC
>JBJEQL010000042.1:0-5335 GCA_051881735.1 Oscillospiraceae bacterium | reverse complement strand
CCTTATCAACGTTTGCCCAAGCTTCAGCTTCTGTGATCTTACCTGTGAAGTAGTCGAGGAAGCAGCCAGGAACGTCTTCGTTGAATACCTGACCATAAGGTGTAGAACGGAACTTAATGTTCTTAGCAAGCTCTACGAATACAGCTGTATCGTTCTGGCCGCCGAGGAATTCATTACCATAGTTAGGATCGTCAGCAAACTTCTGGTTAACAGCTGTATTGTTGGAGAACTGGTTCTCTTCAGATACGAGCTTGGAGCAGATGTCTTCGTTAGCTGTGAATGCGTTCATAACGTCAGCAACCATCTCAGGGTTATCTGTGCCGGTTGCAGCGAGGAGCCATGTACCGCCCCAGAAGTGAGCAGCAGGACCTTCGACAATAGCCCAGTCACCATTTGCCTCATTCTTAGCAGTTTCCATGCAGAAATTGTAGTACCATGCAGGTCCGAAGAAGCACATTGCCTTACCGTCAGCGCCCATTTGAGCAGTCTTTTCGTCAGACCAAACTGCACCTATAGTTGTGTAGCCATTGTCAACATAGTTCTTAGCCTGCTTGATCCAAGCCTTAACCTGATCATCAACCTGGAATACACCGTCAGCGCTTACCCAGTCAGTTGTGATGTTGTTAGCGAAAGGTCTGTATGTTTCAGCGTAGGAAGGTGTCATGAGGTAGCCTGCTTCCTTAGCCTTAGCAGCAACTTCGTCAAACTTTGTCCAGTCAGAGAGCTGAGCCTGAACTTCAGCAGGATCGGAAGTACCGAGAACTGCTTCTGCGATAGATCTTCTGTAGATAAGAGCTGAAGGACAGCACTGGAAGGAAACACCCTTAAGAGCGCCATCACTGCCGGATGCAGCGCTGATTGTGTAATCATATTCTGTGTCAAGAGGCTTAACACCGATTGTTGTAACGTCCATTGTTACAGCAGCATTTGTGTACTTAGCAATGTAGTCAGCTTCTGCAAGGAACATATCGATCTTGTAATCAGCTGCAGCTGCGTCCTGACCGCTGAGAGCTTCATCAAGCTTCTGCTGGTAAACACCGTCATTTGAAGGATTGATTGTCCAGCTAACAGTTACGCCCTCAGGAACTGTGTAGTACTTCTCGAAGAAGCCCTTGAATTCTTCGTTCCAAGCGTAGATGTTGAATACCTTACCTTCTGTTTCAGAAAGTGTGATGCCTGTGCCTGCTTTAGCAGGATCGTTTGTTGTAGCAGCTGCGCCGTCATCTGTAGCTGTGTCAGCAGCAGCTGTTGTTGCAGCGTCACCGCCTGCAGCAGCTGTAGTTGTAGCTGTGTCATCTGTTGTTTTGTCGCCGCAGCCTGCAAGCATAGTTCCAGCTAATGCTAATGCAGAAAGCAGAGCAAGGTTTTTCTTAAAATTCTTCATTTGATTTTCCTCCTTAAAGTTATATTATATTTTTAAAAATATAATAGCGTGTTTATTTGGTCAGATCCTTGACCGAGGCTCCCTCAAGAAGATATCCCTCAATTACAACAGATTCGCTGTTTTCGGGAAGCTCCTTGCATATCAGCGAGATAAGCTGCTCAGCTGCGGCTTTTCCCAAAGCGTCCGTGTCCTGCTTGAATGTTGTAAGCTTCGGACTTAAGACTTGGGAGAGCGTTATACCGTCATATCCGGCAACGGAAACATCTTCCGGCACGGAAAGACCGAGCCTTTCAAACGCATTGAGCGCACCGATCGCCGAAAAATCATCCGGCAAAAGAATGCACGTCGGAGGGTCGCTCATTTTCATAAGCTGCTCCACAAGCGTTTCCGTTTTTTTCGGGTCACGATAGCATCCGCCAAGCAAATAATCTTCTCTGATTTTTATATTCAGACTTTCCATCGTCTTACGGAACGCATCCACTCTTGTGGTCGTTACGCTTGACTGGTCGCCATAAATATACGCAATTTTTTCATGCCCCATCTTATGGACATATTTTACAAGGCACTCGACACCTTTATAGTTATCTGAGATAACCGCAGGTTTATTTTCTGTTTTTTTATCGAGTGTAACGATCGGGATCGAGCTTTGGAGAAGCTGCGTTACTCCTTCATCGTTGTAGTCGTCAACATTTGCGACCATCACTCCGTCAACGTTTCTGCTTATGCAGTGTTCATAGACGGTAAGCTGATTGATACCGATGTTATGACTGATAAAGGTTATATCATAACCTTGTGTTTCCGCAACACGCTTGAAAGCGTCAAGCACAGCTGCGAAGTAGTTATGTGTCAAACCGCTGTTGGCTCTTTCATTGAACAAAACGCCGAGATTATATGTACGGTTGGTTTTCAAAGCCCTTGCCTGATAGTTGGGAAGATATCCCATCTTTTTGGCGGTTTCTCTTATATGGGCTTTAGTAGCCTCGCTGACATCTCTGTGATTGTTCAGCGCCTTGCTGACCGTTGCTATTGACACACCGCATTCTGCAGCGATGTCTTTTATCGAAACCATGTCAGCAACAACTCTCCCGTTATGCCTTTCGGCTAAAATCTGCGAAACATCTTTAAACGTTTTCGTTCCCTTGTTCGATTATAAATATACAACCTAAAACCCAATATGTCAATGGTTTTTAGAAATTTGATTCAAAAAATAGTTGTTTTGCACAATATTGCCAGAAAAAATTAAGCAATTATAACAGCAGAAAATGAATAGAATTTGTACATTTTCCAACATTTTCCAGCGCTCTACTGTTAAAATAAACAACCAGATTTAACTACCGATACTTAATTTGTATAAATAGAACAAATAAACGTTTAAGCTGAGCGCTCACGCTTTATCTACAAAACCGGCCTTATGGTAAGCCTTGGAAACTATCCTGCGTGAGATCTTGAATGCAGCGTCATCGCCCTTTGTATAGCATTCCTCAAGATATTTTTTATCGGCGATAAGTTTATCGAACTCGGTTCTTGCGGGGGCGAGATGGTCTGCAACGGCTTCACCGACAGCCATTTTGAAGTCGCCATAGCCCTTTCCGTCAAATTCACGCTCGATCTCCTCGTTGGACTTGCCGGTTACTACCGAGTAGATAGTCATAAGGTTGTTTATACCGTCTTTTCCTTCAGCATAGCGAACAACAGCGTCGCTGTCGGTAACTGCGCGCTTGAATTTGCGTATAATAGTATCCTTATCATCAAGGATATAGATGCATCCGTTCTGATTTTCGTCCGATTTGGACATTTTCTTTGTCGGGTCAGCAAGCGACATTATCTTTGCGCCCTTCGGGGGGATATAGCCGTCGGGAAGCTTGAAAAGCTCGCCGTAACGCTGGTTAAAACGCTGCGCAACATTTCTTGTAAGTTCGAGATGCTGCTTCTGGTCTGCGCCTACGGGCACAAGGTCAGCGTTATACGCAAGGATATCTGCAGCCATAAGAACAGGATATGTGAAAAGTCCCGAATTTACGTCATCGGGGTGCTTTGCGGACTTGTCCTTGAACTGTGTCATTCTGGAAAGCTCGCCGAACTGTGTGCAGCAGGCAAGCAGCCAGTTGAGCTGTGCGTGTGTAGGAACGTGGGACTGTATAAAAGCGACAGAATTTTCGGGATCAACGCCGCAGGCAAGGATAGCTGCATAAGCTTCAAGCGTATTCTTGCGCAATTTTGCAGGATCCTGACGAACCGTGATAGCGTGCATATCGGCGATCATATAGAGGCAGTCGTAGTCGTCCTGAAGCTGCGCCCAGTTTTTGATAGCTCCGACATAGTTGCCGAGGGTAAATGCGCCGGACGGCTGAATACCGCTTAAAATAACCTTTTTCTTTTCCGTTTCAGACATAAATGGCACTTCCTTTATCTATTTTGGAATAAATATTAATCAAACATTTCTTTAGAGAGTTTTCCGAGTATCTCGCAGCCCTTGACAAGCTGTTCATCGGTCGGGGTGGAGAAATTAAGGCGGAACGAGCTTGTCCTGTCGCTTTCGTGGATAAGGAAAGCAGTTCCGGGAACTACTGCGACCTTATACTTCTGAACTGCGGTGCTGCAGAAGCCCATCATATCACTGCCCTCGGGCAGAGTTGCCCAGATAAACAGGCCTCCCTCCGGCTTTGTGACGGTAATTTTCTTTGAAAAATTCTTGTCTATTTCGTCGAGCATAAGTCCGCACTTATGGCGGTAAATTTTGCGTATATCTTCAAGGTGAGCGTCCATATCGTAATTCTTGAGATACTCATCGCATATTATCTGAGCCATGATATTGGTATGGACATCGGCAACCTGCTTGCAGACGATCATCTTCTGGACAACCGGTTTCGGTGCGCTGACATATCCGACACGAAGTCCGGGCGCAAGCGTTTTGGAGAATGTTCTTGAATAGATGACCAAGCCGTCTTTATCCATAGTTTTGATAGAGGGTATATTTTCTCCGGCAAAACGGATATCGCCGTAAGGGTTATCTTCAAGTATCATCACGCCGTATTTTTTGGCAAGCTCATAGACAGCTGTGCGCTTTTCAAGTGATGTACAGAGTCCTGTAGGGTTCTGGAAATTCGGTATGATATAGATAAGCTTCGGCTTTGCTGCTGACTTGATAGCGTTTTCGAGTGCTTCAAGGTTCATTCCGTCCTCTTCCATAGGAATACCGACGAGGTTTACGTTATATGACTTGAACGCATTAAGGCTTCCGATAAATGACGGAGCTTCGCAGAAAAGTGTATCGCCCTCATTGAGCAGAACCTTGCAGGCAAGCTCGTTAGCCTGCTGTGCGCCCGAAGTGATTATAAGTTCGTCCGAATCGGGGTCAAAGCAGTCTGCTTTCCGCATACGTTCTTTCAGTCTGTTTCTAAGTGGGGTATATCCCTCGGTAACGCTGTACTGGAGTGCGGCAACGGGGTCTTCGGCAAGCAGTCTTGCGCTGATATCGGCAATTTCTTTTGCCGGGAATGCCTCGGGGGCAGGATTTCCAGCTGCAAGCGAGATGACCTCGGGGTCGGATGTAAATTTAAGTATCTCTCTTATTGCGGACGGCTGCAATGAGCTGACCTTATCCGAAAAGATGTAATTCATCACTATCGAACCTTTCAATTGAAAAATAATATATGTATTATACCATATTCCTTTCCAAAAAGCAAGAGAAACAAGCGAAAATAGAAAAACGGCGGAAACACAATTGTTTCCGCCGTAGGATAGATCCTATTCAATAGTTCGGGCTCAGCCCTCTTCCTTCATCTTTGCGAAGCATTCGCTGCAGTATACAGGACGATCTTCTCTTGGTCTGAAAGGAACCTTAGCTACGCCGCCGCATGAAGCGCATGTTGCTTCAAACATTTCTCTTTCTGTTCTTGTGCTGTTCTTTCTCGCATCACGGCAAGCCTTGCATCTCTGTGGCTCGTTTAC
>JBJEQL010000041.1:0-5370 GCA_051881735.1 Oscillospiraceae bacterium | reverse complement strand
GCTGTCTATGGACAGAAGCTATATCAATTCGTATGACGGGATAAGGTCTTTGAATCTGATCGATTGGCTGTTGGGGTAGGAATTCTAACATAAATCAGTTTTGGGAAAAGGGCATAGGAATTTTCTAAGAAAGAGGTTTTCTTTAAGTGCATCAATTATTCTGCTGCACTTGGGCAAATTATCATCAACACTTTCGATAAAATTTCGTCGAAACTTTCGACGTTTTATTATCGATATCGTCGAAATGTGCTTTTATTTTTGATAATCTTACAATGGTGAGGATAATAGGACGATTGAACAGTACGAAAGACAGTAATTAAAGAGGATCCTACTGCACCTAATGCTGAAAGCTGTGAAAACTCTGCGAATGGAGAATCAAGTCTGTCAAATCCGGCAATTGTCACTCCCCTGCGATCTCTGCATAACCGACCAAAGTAACATTTTGATGTATGATGTGCATACATTGGTATCCTCTCCGACTTTGGGGGATGTTTTCGACATTATATTATAGATTTAGTCAAGTACGATTATGCAAATCGTACTTGACTAAACCTAACAATTTATTCTTATTTTTTATCGGAATAACTAATACTAATCCTTGATAAAAGTGTAGACAAAAAATCGGCGTAAAATCCATATATTCAAGATTTTGCTTGATTTCTTGTACACTTTTTAATCGGGGATTAGTATAAATCGAAATAGAGCGTTATTTTGTTGAACATTTTAAAAAAGCTGCTGCATTTTTCGTTGCAGCAGCTTTTGGGGTATTGCAAAAAACAGTTATCGAGCCATTTATACAGAAATATTCGGACTTATTGAACCGAGCATTGAAGGGGTGATCATGATTCATTGACAAAAATCTCCGCACTTGTTATAATTATGTACATAACGAACGGGGGTATGTGCATGAATATAAAAAATTTCCGAGGCCATTTTATACAAACGATCCTACAGCGAGGACAGATGTATCTTAAGGATAAAAGGGTAAGCAAGCCGGAGTGTGACGATAACGGAAACTACACATTCTATGTTGAAGGCACCTCCGATTATACTGTAAATGTGCATATTTCACCCGAGGGAGAGCTATCGGGACTTTCCTGCGACTGTCCCTATGATTATGCCGGTTACTGCAAGCACATCGCCGCAGCGCTGCTGTATCTGGAAAAAATATACGATAAATCCATTTCAAACCAAAGTTCAAAATCCGCCGGACAGCTCATATCCTCATACTGCCGCAATGCTGATATTGCCGCCGATGCGGACAACCGTTTTGACAAAAAAATACGCATCGTTCCCGAACTCACCGACCATTACGGCAAGCTTGTTTATTCGCTGAAAATCGGATATGATAAAATGTATGTCGTTAAGGATATACGGGAGCTTTATACGGCATTTCGGCTCGGACAAAATGTAAAGTACGGAAAAAATCTTGAATTCAGGCATACATACGATATTATAGACGAGCAAAGCGCCGCTATGCTTGAATTATCTTTTAATGTCTACGCCACATCCTCTTATGGCTATGACTGCCGCCGTGTTTTTGCTCCTGACGGTATGAACCTTGTGCGCTTTTTTGAGATAAACAAGGACAGCGGTGTGTCTTTTGACGATACGCTTTGCAAAATCGTTTTTGAAGACCCAAGCATTGAGTTTGATCTGCACGAAACCCAAACAGGACGTTATTCTCTTAAGCAAAGCGGCGTACATCATATCTGCTATGCCCTCGGTCAGAGAGCCTGTATCTTTAACTGCAAGGACAATATTTTCTATATATGCAGCCGCAGCTATTCAAAGGCTGTACCCGAGCTTCTGGCGGCCGTCTGGGCTAAAGAAATGTACATCTCCAAAAAGGATATGTCCGCCTTTTATACTGCGGTGCTTCGTCCCGTAAGTCAGTATGCAAGCATAAAGGGTCTGGAGCTGCTTGACGAGTATAAGCCGCCCGAGTTGAGCGCAAAGCTGTACTTGGACTGTGACGACAACGGTGATGTTATAGGCAGACTTGATTTTATTTACGATGAAACGGTCTATGATATGCTGTACAATAAGTCCTGCAACCCGTTCTGCGATTATTATGCGGAGGCAGCCTGCGAAAATCTTGTAAAAAGATATTTTTAGGTAAATCGGTTTGATACCGATGATCCGCTTTACATTGCCGATGATGACAGGCTTTATACCTTAATGACGGAAGGAATCCCACTGCTTTCCGAGCAAATGGAAATATTCACGACCGACCGTTTCAATAAAAGATCTGTGATACGTCCGATAGTACGTCCTGCTGTCGGAGTGCGTCCCTCGGGCAGTATGCTTGAGCTTGAAATAACCGCCGATGGTTACAGCACGGAGGAACTGCTGGAGCTTCTGAAGGCATACCGACAGGGTAAAAAATATCACAAGCTCAAAGACGGTTCCTTTGCCGCCGTGACGGACAGTATTTCCGAACTGGACGAGCTTGCCGAAAGCCTAAATGTATCCGATAAAAAGCTGCTGAAAGAGCATTTCAAGGTTCCTGCATTCAGAATGCTTTATCTTGATAATCTCCGCAGCACCGCCGAGAATATCCGTATCGACCGCAGCGCAGAATTCAAAAAGCAGGTCAAAAAGTACCGTGATACTCTTGCATATTCCGAAAGTATAAGCGTTCCCGAAAAGCTGGACGGTATTATGCGAGAATACCAGAGCTATGGCTACAAATGGATGAAAACCATATCATCCTACGGCTTCGGCGGCATACTTGCGGACGATATGGGCCTTGGAAAGACATTGCAGGCTATCGCACTTATGCTGGACGCAAAGCAGCACAGCGAAAAGCATATTGTAAATCTTGTAGTGTGTCCCTCTTCGCTTTCACTTAACTGGGAAAGCGAAATCTCAAAATTTGCTCCCGAATTGAAGACGCTGACGATTATCGGCACAGCATCGGAGAGGTCAAAAAAGATAGAGCAGATACCGAAACATGACGTTGTTATAACATCATACTCGCTTATCTCCAGAGATCTTGCCGATTATGAAAAATATGAATTTTACTATCATTTTATCGACGAGGCGCAGTACATCAAAAATAACGCAACGCAAATGGCAAAGGCGGTAAAATCCGTTAACAGTCTGCATCGCTTTGCCCTTACGGGAACGCCCGTGGAAAACAGCCTTGCGGAACTGTGGAGCATTTTTGATTTTATCATGCCCGACTATCTTTACGGTTATCAATACTTTAAAAATACCTTTGAAACGCCTGTGGTAAAAGAAAAAAGTGCAAAGGCGACTGAGTCGCTTCAAAGAATAGTTTCGCCGTTCATACTCCGCAGACTTAAATCGGACGTCCTCACCGAGCTGCCCGAAAAAACCGAAACGGTTCTTCTTACGGATATGGAGGACGAGCAAAGCAAGGTGTACTCTGCCAATGTGGCGTCTGTTCGTGCGGCGGTGTCGCAATCGGACGGCGACAGCAGCGAGCGTATAAAGATACTCGCTATGCTCACAAGACTAAGACAGCTTTGCTGCGACCCGTCTTTAGTATACGATAACTACAAGGGCAAGTCCGCTAAGCTGGAACAATGTATGGAGCTTATCGGCAGCTGCATTGATTCTGGTCACAAAATATTGCTGTTTTCGCAGTTTACATCCATGCTTGATATAATTCAAAGCCGCCTTGACGAAGCAGACATCAGCTTTTATACATTGACGGGCGCAACAAAGCCTGCGCAGCGTATAAAAATGGTAAACAGCTTTAATTCCGATGATACAAAGGTGTTTCTTATCTCGCTGAAAGCAGGCGGTACGGGACTTAACCTGACGGGAGCGGATATTGTGATACATTACGACCCGTGGTGGAACATTTCTGCAGAAAATCAAGCGTCCGACCGTGCGTACCGTATCGGTCAGAAGAAAAATGTGCAGATATACAAGATGATAACAAGGCATACGATAGAGGAGAAGATACGGGAGCTCCAGCTTAGCAAATCCGAGCTTGCGGATATCGCCCTCGGCGGCGGAACATCGGAAAACAGCATCATGCGTATGTCCTCGGAGGAGATTTTAAAGCTTTTGGAATAAAAATTATTCTGCTCAATAATTATTGTGGCTTTTTGCCTATGATGTTTTTACGATATATCTGATATTGATTCCAAATCAACCTATAAACAATTCCTCGGATATAATAATCCAATTCTTCGTTAAGCTCCCTTGCAATACAATTGCAATGACGGCAGGCAGCCTGCCGTCACTCTCCAAGGTGAACAAGTTTACCTAACTTGGATTATTCTATCTAAACACCAATAAAATACAGGAAAAAATCTGCGCCGAAATCCTATATATTCGAGATTGTCGGCTTGATCTTTTCCAAATTTTAAAGGGTGTTTAGCATAATAACGTATATACAACTTCTCGGCTATAATGCACCCACTCTGCGTCAAACTCCCTTGACAGGCGGCAGCCTACCTGCGGTCGTTTTCCTTGACTTTGATTATTCTATGTGCCGTCTTTGTCTATAGAACGGTTTGGAATTAGTATAAAAAGATTTTGGTATAAGTACACATTTCAATTCTGTAAGGAGCTTTTTATGGAAATAAATCTTAAAAATAAAAAATCGCTTGTAACAGGCGGCAGCGGAGGTTTGGGCAGAACGATAGCCCGTACCCTTGCACAGTGCGGAGCCGACGTGGCGGTGCATTATAACTCAAACAGCCGTTATGCCGATGAGCTTGTCGATGAAATCAAAGATACGGGAAGAAACGCAATAGCCGTAAAAGCCGATATCACAAGCTATGAAAGCATCTGCGAAATGAAAAAAGTGCTTGAAGCCGACTTTGGTATGCCCGATATTCTTGTTGTGAATGCAGTAATATCTTATCCGTTCAGATCCTTGCTTGAACAGCCGCCCGAAGATTATTACAGCCAGTTTGAAAGCTGTGTAATGCAGATGGTATATCTCGCAAAAGCGTTTATTCCGCATATGAAGGAGCAAAACTACGGAAGAATCGTTGCAATGAACACAGAGGCTTCTATGATCGCACAGCCTGCATTTTCGGCGTATGTGGCAGGCAAAAGAGGTCTTGACGGAATAGTGAGAGTTCTTGCAAAAGAGGTCGGAGAACACAATATTACGATAAATCAGGTCGCTCCGGGTTGGACTATTACCGACAAGGAACGTGAAACAGGAATCGACCCGGCGGAGGGCTATGTTTCGTCTATTCCGCTCAGAAGAAGGGGCACAGACGAGGATGTTGCAAAAATGGTTGCTTTTCTGGCATCTGATCTGGCATCGTTCACTACCGGGGCGTATATTCCCGTTGCAGGCGGAAATGTTATGCCTGCTATATAATACTAAACACCAATAAAATACAGGAAAAAATCTGCGCCGAAATCCTATAT
>JBJEQL010000040.1:0-5381 GCA_051881735.1 Oscillospiraceae bacterium | reverse complement strand
CCTTTGAGGACATTTTGAAAAACGGCAAAAACGTATTAATCAGCGTTTCCTTAGTTTCTGCGGGACGGGAAACCCGTCCCTACGTTTTCGGTAAATCTGTTAAAATCCAAAATAATTCCGCATTCCGAATTCCGAATTATTAAAATGCCGTGTTCAATGCTTGACGGAATTCCTATAATATGGTATAATTATATATTGCACGATATGACTGCACATAAGCCGTGCGGTCATATCTTATTTAATGATATCAAAATTATCTGAAAGGACAATTTTTTATGCAGACTATAACAAAAATTCTGACCGAAAAGGTTTCCGCTGCCTTTGAAAAATGCGGATATGACAAAAATCTCGGCGCTGTTACCACTTCGGACAGGCTTGACCTTTGCCAGTTTCAATGCAACGGCGCATTTCAGGGCGCAAAGCTTTACAAAAAAGCTCCGTTCATGATCGCAGATGAGGTTGCTGCGGTTCTTTCCGCTGACGATGCTTTCGCAAAGGCAGAAGTCGTTAAGCCGGGATTTCTGAACCTTACACTTTCGGACGAATATATGCTCTCTGTTGTAAAGGCTATCGAAGCTGACGAGCATCTCGGTGTTCCGCAGAATGAATCCCCCGACACGATCGTTATCGACTACGGCGGACCTAACGTTGCAAAGCCGCTTCACATCGGACATCTTCGCTCGGCTATCATCGGTGAAAGCTTGAAGCGTCTTGCCCGCGCGACAGGAAACACGGTTTACGGCGATGTTCACCTCGGCGACTGGGGATTGCAGATAGGTCTTGTTATTGCGGAGCTTTCCGAACGTTACCCTGACTGGAAATGCTTTGAAGAAGGTTTTGACGCTGAAAATGACAGCGTTCCCGAGCTTAACCCCGAGCTTCTCTGCGAAGTATATCCTTTTGCCAGCAAGAAGAGCAAAGAGGACGAGGCTTTCAAGGACAAGGCTCATACTGCAACATTTGAGCTTCAAAACGGCAGACCCGGATATATTGCTCTCTGGAAAGAGATCCTGCGTGTTTCTATTGCTGACCTGAAATCCAACTACTCAAAGCTGGATGTTGATTTCGACTACTGGTACGGCGAGAGTGACGCTGACAAGTACATTCCCGAGCTTATGAAGATACTTGAAGATAAGAAGCTTTCATACGAGAGCAATGGTGCGCTCGTTGTTGACGTTGCCGAGGAATCCGACAAGGCACCTATGCCGCCTGTTATAGTTCGTAAATCGGACAATTCAAGCATTTATGCAACGACCGACCTTGCGACTATTATTCAGAGAAACCGTGACTTCAAGCCGACCAAGATATGGTACGTTGTTGACAAGCGTCAGGAACTCCATTTTACGCAGGTTTTCCGCTGCGCAAAGAAAGCAGAGCTTGTTCCCGAAACGACCGAGCTTGAATTTCTCGGCTTTGGCACGATGAACGGCAGCGACGGAAAGCCCTACAAGACTCGTGACGGCGGAGTTATGCGTCTTTCCGATCTTATCGAAACAGTTACAAATGCTTCGCTTGAACGTCTTTCCGAGTCAAGCTTTGTCACCGAGGAAAACCGTGACGATTATGCAAGAAAGCTTGGAATGGCGGCTGTAAAATTCGGCGATCTTATCAATCACCGTTCAAAGGACTATATTTTCGACCTTGACAAGTTCATGTCCGCAGAGGGAAAGACAGGAATTTACCTGCTTTACACCGTTTCAAGAATCAACTCTATCCTCAAAAAGGCAGGAGATGCGAAAGCAGAGCTGAACGGTATCTACACCGATGCTGAGCGTGAGCTTATGCTCAAAATAGTAATGTCGGGCAACGCTTTCACTCTTGCAATGGATGAAAAAGCGCCGAGCTATGTCTGCGAAAATGCATATCAGCTTGCAGTTTCGTTCTCGCATTTCTACCACGAAAACAACATCATGAACGAGCAGGACGAAGCTAAGAAGTCAAGCTGGCTTGCGCTTATCAAGCTTACTCGTGAGGTTATCATCAAGCACCTTGGCATACTCGGAATAGAAACCGTTGAAAATATGTGATTTATTTAATGTCTGCACCTTGCCGCCCGTCAGTGGCGGCAAAAGCAGACATTAATCAGGTAGTACGGCACAAATCTTTGATTTGTGCCGCTGAAAATCCTGTTTCACAGGATTTTCAGCCAATAACTGACCGAAGGGCAGTTATTGAGTACGCACTATTTATTTCCGCATTTTATTTGACGGGTTTCCCGTCCCGATTTTACGCATTTCCGAATGATAATATACCAACACCTGTTAAACGGGCAGGGAAACCCTGCCCCTACAATAATCGGTATATTTTCGTGATATAATAACTCCAAACTCCACTCTCCACACTCCAAACTAATTAGAAAGGAAGCAGTAAAATGAAGCTTCTTGCCATTGACGGAAACAGCATTATGAACCGTGCTTTCTACGGCATAAAAATGCTCTCGAACAAAAACGGCGTTTACACGAATGCGCTGACGGGATTCATGAACATCTACCTGAAAATTTGCGCTGAACAGAAGCCTGACGGTATTGCCTGTGCGTTTGACCTTCGTGCGCCTACGTTCCGTCACAAGGCTGACAAGAACTACAAAGCTAACCGTCATGGTATGCCCGACGAGCTTGCGCAGCAGATGCCGATGATAAAACGTCTGCTCAAAGACCTGGGCGTTCATGTTCTTGAAACAGAAGGCTTTGAAGCTGACGATATTCTCGGAACGCTTTCTGCAGCCTGTGCTGCAAACGGTGATGAATGCGTTATCCTGACGGGTGACCGTGACTCGCTTCAGCTTATCAATGACAAGGTAACGGTGCTTCTTCACGGAACAAAGGAAACGACCGTTTTCACGCCCGAAAAATTCCGTGAGGTTTACGGACTTGAACCGAAGCAGCTTATCGACTTAAAGGCGCTCATGGGCGACAGCTCGGACAACATAAGCGGCGTTAAGGGTATCGGTGAAAAAACTGCTCTTTCTCTTATCGGGGAATACGGTTCTATCGAGAACCTTTATGAAAAGCTTGAAAATAACGAGGTCAAGGCGACAAATTCCGTTCTCACGAAGCTGCAGAATGGCAAGGAGGACGCTTTCCACAGCAAATGGCTTGCGACCATTGTTTTCAACGCTCCGGTCAGCACCGACCCGAAGAGCTATCTGCCCGAAAAAGCAGACGAAAGCGATGTTTCCGAGCTTCTGACGGAGCTTGAAATGTACAAGCTGCTTGAAAAACTTGATATAAAGCCGTCTGCGAATGTTCCGAAGGCTGAGGTCAGCCATAATTCCCCGAAACGTGAATTTACCGTTGTCGGATTTGATGAGCTTGGTTTTGAAAATGCTGAAAACGCTGCTTTTATTCTTGGTGAAAACGGCGTTATGCGTATCGAGTGCGGCGGAATAATCAGCAGCACGGACGAAACCCCAAAACAGCTTGAATTTCTCGGCTCGGCTTGTGAAAAGTATGGTTTTCAGGTGAAAAATGCGTTCAAGCTTTGCTTTGCAAACCAAAAGGAGATACGGAATTTCAAGGCTGACGCTGACATTCTCGGTTATCTGCTCAATGCTTCCTCTGCAGAATATACGATTGAAAAAATGTGCGCCGAGTATGGTGTTCCTTACTATGGTGAACTTGGAGAAAACGCTGATATAGCTTCACTTTCAGGACTTTGCGCTGCTCTGCATGAAGAAGTCAAAAATGCAGGAATGGAGAAGCTTTTCAATGAGATCGAACAGCCGCTCACGGAAGTTCTTGCTTCGATGGAATATTACGGTGTAAGGGTCGATTCTGAGGGTGTAAAGGAGTTCGGAAAGCGGCTTGAAACGGACATTCGTGACTGCGAGCAGAAGATATATTTCATGGCAGGACATGAATTCAACATAAGCTCACCGAAGCAGCTCGGGACGGTGCTTTTTGAGGAGCTTGGGCTGCCATCCAAGAAGAAAACCAAGACGGGGTATTCCACGGGTGCGGAAGTCCTTGAAGAGCTTGCTGACAGACATGAAATAGTGAGCGAGATTTTACAGTACCGCAAGCTTACGAAGCTTTCCTCGACTTATGTTGACGGTCTGCTCAAGGAAGTGCGTGAGGACGGACGTGTTCATTCCAGCTTTAAGCAGACAGAAACACGCACAGGCAGAATTTCCTCGACCGAACCGAATATGCAGAACATTCCTGTCCGCACGGAGCTTGGCCGAAGCATGAGAAAATTCTTCACGGCAGAAAACGGTTACACGCTGCTTGACGCCGATTACAGCCAGATCGAACTGCGTATCCTTGCTGCAATGAGCGATGACGAGAATATGAAAAACAACTTTTTAAGCGGAAAGGACGTTCACACGGCGACCGCTGCAAAAGTATTCGGACTTCCGGAAGAGATGATAACGCCCGAAATGCGCCGCTCGGCAAAGGCGGTAAACTTCGGCATTGTTTACGGCATCGGAGCGTTCTCGCTTTCAAAAGATATTGACGTAAGCGTTGCGGAAGCTGACAGATATATCAAAAACTATTTTGCGACCTATCCGAATATCAAGGCGTTTATGGATAATGCGGTCGAAAGCGCAGAAAAAAACGGTTATGCCGTGACAGCGTTCGGCAGAAGAAGATATATCCCCGAGCTGAAAAACAGCAATAAGAATATTCAGGCATTCGGCAAACGTGCAGCGATGAATGCACCGATACAGGGCACAGCGGCAGACGTTATAAAGATCGCTATGGTAAAGGTTTATAAACGGCTCAAAGAAGAAAAGCTTGACGCAAGACTTATACTGCAGGTGCATGACGAGCTTATCATAGAGGCTTCGGAGAAAGACAAAGACGCCGCAGCGAAAATTCTCGGTGAGGAAATGCTCTCGGCGGTTGAATTCTCTGTTCCGATGCAGGCGGATGTAAACTGCGGAAAGACTTGGTATGACGCAAAAGGTTGATTCAGAATTATTGCAGCACAAACAACTGTCGTTAAAACCGCAAAGCGGACTAAAGTTTAGGTAATTCTGCAAGAATTTAGCCTTATTTCAAAGGCTTGTGGGTGTCCAGAGGGCAAAGCCCTTGGTCGCAGGTCATTTATGACCTTTAGCAGTAAGCGAAACTCCCCAAACCTTAGCGAAAGGCACAGCGGCAACAAATCTAAAAACTAAAGGTTACAAAAGCGCAATTCACATAAAAATCGGAAAACAAGAACAAGTTTGATAACCAATAGACTTGTTAAACCGACTTTGTGAATTGCGCTTCACTCTATCTTAACAAAGTAAACTCTCCTCGGAGCGCAAACACACAAACGAAGTGCGTGTGTTTGCACTCCGACTTCGTATTTAAAGCTATGCACGGAAAACAACGATTGCAGTTTCCCCATGCATAGCCGTTCAAATTGCGTTGTAACCTACATATACTCACTTT
>JBJEQL010000039.1:0-5382 GCA_051881735.1 Oscillospiraceae bacterium | reverse complement strand
ATTTTGTCGTTCTGCTTTTTATAAAGCGCAAGGCAATTTTACATAAATTCTCGGATAATATACGAGAAAAAGCGAATTCAGGGATATCATATTTCAGAAGAAAAACTATGAAAGGCGGAAATTGACACTATGAAAAAGACATTATTTAAACGTGCATTATGCGCAGGAATTGCAGCTGCGATGATGCTTTCGCTCAGCGGCTGCGGAAAGACAAGCCAGCCTGAGCTTGCATCGAAGGATAATCTGTATTCGGCGAAGGAGATATCTCTTTCCGAATTTGACGGAGTAGGTTCGATGACTGCAAGCGGCGACAAGATATACATTGTCGGCAGCAAAACCATTGAAGTGAAAAACGTTGTAACGACCGATGAGAGTTCCAATTCGGGTGTAATGGCTAAAGAAGCTTTGGGAGCAATACTTGTCGATGATATAAGCACAGAAACCGCAGTTTCGGACGCAGCAGAATCAGAAACAGAGAATGACGTGGATATCGAAGTTTCGGGAGATGCTGCAGCGGAAATGCCTGCGGAAGAAGAGTATCCGATATCTGAAACGCAGTATTATCAGCAGTATATGCTTGTTTCACTTGATTATGAAGGAAACAAACTCTCCGAAAAGGTCATCTATGACGGTCTTGAAAAGGGCAATAACGTTTGGATGAACGTTAACAGCCTTTTCATGTCGGGAGAAAATGTCTGCATACTTGCAAACGAAAATTCATGGAATGAAGAAACTAACGAATCAAAAGAAAGCTTCTACATAGAACGCTTTAATTCCGAGCTTGAATCCGTTGGCAAGGTGGAACTTGACGGTCTTAAAGAAAATTATGATTCGGAAAATTATTTCTATATCAGCAATTACATCGAGGACAAGGAAGGCAACGGATATGTTCTTGTTGAAAACAGCATTATGGTTCTGGACGCAAACGGAAAATATCAGTTCACGCTTAAACTCGAGAACAGCACTTCGCAGAATAGCGGTTCATACATTACAAACATTGTCTGCGGCAAAAACGGCACAGCTTATGCATTCATCAATTCCTATACGATGACAGATGATAACTATGAATCCAAAACAGTTGCAAAGACGATAGACCTTGCGAAAAAGGATTTCGGAGAAGCCGAGTACCCTGTTTCAAATTCGGGATACGGCATAATGAATTCTTCGGTTGATCTTTACGATGTTGTATTTAATGGTGACACCACACTTTACGGCTACAATATTGAAACAGACGAGAAAACTACTATCATCGACTGGATAAAATCGGGTATCGACACGACTGCGATCGAAACAGTCATAGTTACTCCCGAAGGAAAGATCGTCTTTTCATCGCATAATTATGAACTTAGCGGCGGCGGTTATTCTTATAGTAATAATGATCTTATCATCAATATCCTTACAAAGATCGACCCGTCCGAGGTTCCCGACAAGGAGCTTATCACAGTGTACACAATGTACATTCCTTACAACATCAAGAACAAGATAAGCGAATTCAACAGAAACAGCGACAAATACCAGATCGAAGTCACTTCCTATCTTGACGACGACTGGTCTAACTATGACGACAGCTTGAAGCGTTTTAACAATGACCTTGTTGCAGGAAAGATACCCGATATTATTGTAACTGACGGTTCACTTCCGTTCAACAGCTATGTTTCGAAGGGCCTTATTGCAGACCTTGGTGCAATAATGGAAAAGGACGAAAGCTTTAACCGTGCGGATTACCTTGAAAACGTGCTTGAGGCATTCTCAATAGGCGGAAAGCTTTACCGCATTGCACCTTCGTTCAACATTCAGACCTTGGCTGCAAAGAAATCTATCGTCGGTGACAAGCAGAGCTGGACAATCGATGATTTCCTTGCTGTTAATGAAGCTTATCCCGACAGCGAAATGTTAATGGAAATGACAAGTTCAAATTTTGTCAGCTTTATGATATTGTATAACATGAATCAGTTTGTCAATGCTGAAACAGGCGAGTGCAGCTTCAACTCCGATTCGTTCAAGAAGATACTTGAATATGCAAACACACTCCCGACAGAGATAGACTATGATTCGCTTTATAGTGACGATAACTATTGGGTGACCCGTTATATGGCGTATCGTGACAATAAGACTATCCTCAAGCAGGAATATATCTATGATTTCCGCACTCTTAAGCAGGACGAGGCGGCTTACTTTGGTGAGCCTGTAACATTCATCGGCGTTCCTTCCGATAACGGAAACGGTTCAATGATCCAGGTAAATACATCGCTGGCTATTACTGCAAAGGCAAAGAACCCTGACGGTGCATGGGAGTTCATAAAGACCCTTCTTACCGATGAAGCTCAGGAAAATTCAGGCAGTATTCCGATAAAGATCTCTGCACTTAATAAGCTTGCAGAAAAAGCTAAGGAACGTCCTTATTGGGAGAACGAAAACGGCGAAAAGGAATATTATGATTATACGGTATGGATGGGCGACCAGAGCATTGTTGTTGAGCCTAACACAGATGAAGATAATCAGCGTATGATGGATTTCATCAAATCGGTAAAGAATGTTTATGAATATGATACCGACATTTTCAAAATTATTGACGAAGAAGTTCAGGCATATTTCAGCGGTCAGAAGTCCGTTGACGAGGTTGCTGACATCATTCAGAACCGTGCAAGCACTTACATCAGCGAAAGCAGATAAAACAATACGACAAATATCATAACAAATCCCCGTTTGTGTAACAGCAGACGGGGATTTTTCATATTATAGGTATAAAAAGGAAATACGGAAAGGATGTAATGTATGAAAAAGAAATTTCTTATAGCAGGCGGCGATCTGCGCTTTGTAAAGCTTGCAGAGTTCCTCAGAGAAAACGGCTGCTTTGTAAATACAATCGGGTTTGACAACGGTATTCCGGCAAGCGGTGGGATACATAATTTCAGAAACCTCATCTCGCTAAACGAGAAGACCGATTATCTTATACTTCCATTGCCTGTGAGCATTGACGGTGAGAATGTGAACTGTCCATATTCGGATATACGGATATCTGTGGAAACACTTGCCGCTGCGGTTTCCGAAAACGGCATTATTTTCGGTGGACGGTTTCCTGACGGACTTAAAGAAAAGCTTCAAAAGCGAGGGCTGACGGTGATAGACTACTCTGAAAGAGAGGAGTTTGCCGTTATGAATGCCGAAGCCACCGCCGAGGGCGCTTTGCAGGCAGCAATGGAGGAAACCGACCGCACGATAATGGGTCAGAGGATACTTATTATCGGAATGGGACGCATTTCAAAGGCTTTGATACGCATTTTGCAAGGTTTTAATGCAGAGATAACAGCTGCGGCAAGGAAATATTCCGACCGAGCATGGGCGGAGATATACGGCTGCAGAACTACCGACATAACTTCACTTGACAAGGAGCTTGAAAGGGCAACGATAGTGTTCAATACCGTTCCTGTTCCGCTGCTTGACGAACGTTTGCTTAAAAAGATAAACAAGGACTGCCCGGTGATAGACCTTGCTTCAAAACCGGGCGGAGTTGATTTTGAAAGTGCCGCTAAGATCGGAGTCAGAACGCTTTGGCTGCTGTCGCTTCCGGGCAAGGCTGCGCCGACAACGGCAGGAATAACGATAGGGAAAACGATATTTAACATACTCGAGGAAAGGGGAGAGGGAATTGTCTGACAAAATTACAAGTCTTGCGGATGTAAAGATAGGCTATGCCCTCTGCGGCAGCTTTTGTACCTTTTCACGCTCAATAGAACAGCTGAAAAGGCTGAAAGAGATGGGCGCAGATATCACGGCGATAATGTCGTTCAACGCTTCAAGCATAGATACACGCTTCGGCACGGCTGAAAGCTTCCGAAAGACGATAGAGGAGATAACAGGAAAGCCGATAATACTTACGATAGAGGGTGCAGAACCCATTGGGCCAAAGAAAATGTTCGATGTGCTGGTAATATGCCCCTGCACGGGAAACACTATGGCAAAGCTTGCGAATTCGATAATCGACACGCCTGTGACAATGGCTGCGAAGTCACATATACGCAACGGCAGACCGATTGTAATAGCTGCGGCGACAAATGACGGCCTTGCAGGCAGCGCAAAGAACATCGGCGCATTGATGAATTACAAGGAATACTATTTCGTTCCGCTTGGTCAGGACGACAGCGAAAAGAAACCTCGTTCGCTTGTTTCGGATTTCAGCGAGTTGAGCGATACGATAATCGCCGCATTGAATGGAAAGCAGTTCCAGCCTCTGATTTTGTAATGCGGAATTATTGTCGGATGTTGCGAAGCCAAGCAAAGTTTAGATCAAGCCTTTTCAAAGGCTTGCAGGGGTCAAGGGGGCAGCGCCACCTTGTCGCTCTCCGCAGAGAGCGAAACTCCCTAAACTTTAGCGCAACGTTTTTTTGATATGCCGAAAATCAAACAACTATAAAAAGCGCAATTCACACCAAAAATCGGAAAACAGAACAAGTTTGATATAGAATAACTTGTTGAACCGTTAATGTGAATTGCGCTTATTCTATTTTCCTAAATCAAACTATCCTTGCGGCGGAATATACAAGCGAAGCGAAGTGTATTCCGCCGCAACGAAATTGGTAAAGCTATGCACGGAAAATGACAAATGAAGTTTCTCCGTGCATAGCTGTTCATATTACGTCTAAAGGCAAATTTACTCACTCCGTTCGTATATTTGCCTTTAGAGGATAGTTTGTTTTGGTAAAATAGAATAAGCGCAATTCAATTTTTTAAGGTTCAACGAGTTTTGATGTTCATTTCCCATTTACCTTTTTGATTGAATTGCGCTTTATATCTGTTAGTTTTTCGTTCTTTCGCTGCATACGTTGCGCTAAAGTTTAAGGAGTTTCGCTTCTGCGGAAGCGACAAGGGACGCTGTCCCCTTGACCCCTGCAAGCCTTTGAAAAGGCTTGATCTAAACTTTGCTTGGCTTCGCAATTTAACGACAAATGTCAGCTATGAATTATTTCTGCTGCTGTGTGGGAAGTGCAGTAGCGTTGTTGCTTGCGATCTCCTTAACGGAGGTAACAAGTCCTGCAAGTCCCTGAATTTCGGAAGGAATGATGATCTTTGTTGCTTTGCCGTCTGCAGCCTTTCCGAATGCTTCGAGTCCCTTGATTGCGATAACGCCGTCGCTCGGATTGCTCTGGTTGAGTTTTACGATACTATCTGCAAGAGCCTGCTGTGTGAGTGCGATAGACTCAGCTTCACCCTGTGCTTCGAGGATCTTCTGCTGTCTAACAGCGTCGGAACGGAGGATAAGAGCCTGCTTTTCAGCTTCAGCTTTAAGAATAGCAGCCTGCTTGTCAGCTTCAGCTCTGAGGATCTTAGATTCCTTTTCACCTTCTGCAACGAGGATCTGTGACTTCTTTTCACCTTCAGCCT
>JBJEQL010000038.1:0-24642 GCA_051881735.1 Oscillospiraceae bacterium | reverse complement strand
ATGCGATAAAAGGTGTTTCCTTCGATGTTGAACAGGGTGAGATCATCGCTCTCATCGGTGCAAACGGCGCAGGAAAAACCACAATTCTTCACACAATTACAGGTCTTGTTCCTGCACAGTCGGGAAGCGTTACCTTTAACGGCGTAAACCTTACAAAAACTCCGGCACATAAGATAGTAGGTCTTGGAATGGCTCACGTTCCCGAAGGAAGACGTATTTTCCAGCAGCTTACCGTTTATGAAAACCTTATGCTCGGCGCATATACACGTTCGGACAAGGCGGAAATTGAAGACACGCTTTCTACCGTTTTCAAGCGCTTTCCACGTCTTGAAGAACGCCGCACACAGATCGCAGGTACTCTTTCCGGCGGTGAACAGCAGATGCTCGCAATGGGCAGAGCGCTTATGTCGCATCCGTCTATCATACTTATGGACGAACCGTCAATGGGACTTTCTCCGCTGTATGTTTCGGAAATATTTGATATTATCCAGTCGGTAAACAGCAGCGGCACTACGGTTCTCCTTGTTGAGCAGAACGCTAAAAAAGCGCTTTCCATTGCAAACCGTGCATACGTTCTTGAAACAGGCAATATCATATTGTCGGGCGACGCAAAGGATCTTATCAACGATGAATCCGTCAAAAAAGCA
Source organism: Oscillospiraceae bacterium (assembly GCA_051881735.1). Classification (GTDB taxonomy): domain Bacteria; phylum Bacillota; class Clostridia; order Oscillospirales; family Ruminococcaceae; genus UMGS363. The sequence goes on along the minus strand of JBJEQL010000038.1, from coordinate 23,995 downwards.
TACCTCGGCGAATAAGGGAGGTTTCGGAATGAATAATCTTGTTATAACTATTTCGAGAGAATTCGGCAGCGGCGGCCGTCAGATCGGAATAATGTTAAGTGAAAAACTTGGTATCCCCTACTACGACAAGGATCTTATCAAGCTTGCTTCCGAACAAAGCGGAATCAACGAAAACCTGTTCGGTCTTGCCGATGAAAAAACCTCAGGCGGTCTTTTTAAGAAAACCAAGGTTTACAGCGGAGATATCACTTCTCCGGACAGTCCCGATTTTACATCGGAAGAAAATCTTTTCAACTATCAGGCTAAAGTGATCAAGGACCTTGCTGAAAAGAATTCACCCTGCATAATCATCGGAAGATGCGCTGATTTTGTGCTTTCGGGCAGAAAGAATACGCTTCGACTTTTCATCTGGGCTGATATGGAAAACCGCATTAAAAACACAATGAATATCTGTGGTTTTGATAGAAAAGAATCCGAAAAACAGATCGAAAAGATAAACCGTGAACGCAGCTCATACTACAAAACTCACACCGGACGTAACTGGGATGATGTCCGCAACTACGACCTTTGCATAAACACAAGCGAACACGGACTTGAAAAAAGCGCACAGATAATTATCGATTATATAAACGTAATGTATAAGTAGTTTTAGGGGTTGCTGCATAGACACCGTTTTCTGTGTCGTGCTGCAGCCCCTATTATTTTAATAATTTGTATTTTTTCCCATTGACATTTAACATAAAAAATGTTATAATTAAACGATAATTTGCGTCGGAGTATATTTATCCGACATGTAGGAGGTAAAAACGTGAGAAAGGTCAAAAAACCTGTCTTCTTCGTTGTATTTCTGCTGATAGTGCTTTTCACTCTTTCCGTTTTCTTCGGATTCAGCACATATTACGGAGATATGAATACGGTTCACATTAAGGGATTAGATAATATCCGTTTCGGTATCGACATCAAGGGCGGCGTCGATGTTACATTTACTCCGCCGGAGGATGTTGAAGCGACTGACGCTAATATGGATGCCGCTAAGGAAGTTATCGTGCAGAGAATGGTAAACCTCGGAATCACCGACTACGAATGTTATATAGATTATGATAACAGCCGTATCATCGTTAGATTTCCTTGGAAGGACGGCGAAACAAACTTCGACCCGGAAGCAGCTGTAAAGGAACTCGGCGAAACTGCTGAACTTACATTCCGTGAGGGTCATGAGGTTGACGAACTCGGCGCTCCGACAGGTGTTACTGCCGAAAACATCATTCTTGTAGGCTCCGATATTCAGGAAGCTTACAGAGCATACAACAGCCAGGATGGAGAATATGTTGTAAGCCTTTCGCTCACCGAATCCGGAAAAGAAAAATTTGCTGAAGCTACTACAAGACTTTATCAGGAAAACGGCATTATCTCGATATGGATGGACGATACTTGTATTTCCTATCCATCGGTAAACTCCGCTATTACAGACGGTCATGCGCAGATCACAGGCAGCTTTGACGCAGAAAGCTCAAAGGCTCTTGCTGATAAGATCAACTCAGGCGCTCTTCCTTTCAAGCTTGTAACAGCAAGCTTCTCAACGATCTCTCCAAGCCTTGGTTCGGGCGCACTTGAAGCGATGGTCGTTGCAGGTATCATAGCATTTGTCTTTATCGCAATTTACATTATAGCTATTTATCGTCTTCCCGGCGTTGTTGCTGTTATCGCACTTGTCGGACAGGTTGCAGGTACACTTGCATTCGTTTCCGGCTATTTCGGCTTCATGAACGGCTCTATCCTCACAATTCCCGGTATCGCAGGTATCATCCTTGCAGTTGGTATGGGTGTTGACGCCAATATCATTACTGCAGAGCGTATCAAGGAAGAAATTGACAAGGGTAAGACTCTTGACGGTGCTATTGAATCAGGCTTCAAGACCGCATTCACCGCTATCATTGACGGTAATATCACAATGGTACTTGTTGCTATCATACTTATGGGCGCATTCGGTACTCCGGACAGCATCTTTGCAAAGGCTCTCCACTTCGCATTCTTCATGTTCGGTCCTTCAACAGCAGGAACAATCTATTCGTTCGGATTCACACTTCTTTCCGGTGTTATCCTCAACCTTTTCTTCGGTGTATTCTGCTCAAGACTCATGCTCTCTTCCCTCTCAAAGTTTAAAGCTATGAGAAATCCTGCTCTTTACGGAGGTAAGAAAAATGCATAAGAAGTTTAATATTGATTTCGTTGGCAAAAGAAAGATTTTCTTTACACTTTCAATCGTATTGATCGCAGTATCCATTCTTTCTACCTTTGTTTTCGGTGCTGATCTTGACATTCAGTTCAAGGGCGGTACTATCATCACATACGTTTACGACGGCGAGCTTGACTGCGACAGCTTTGTAAATGACGCTAAGGATGTTCTCGGCGGAATCGGCATAAAGTATACAACAGGTGTTGATTTCTCCAGCGGCAGAAACAACATCCAGCTTTCACTCACATCGAACGAGGGACTTTCTTCCGATAAGCAGTTTGAGCTTACAAATACTCTTACCGAAAAGTATTTGGCTAATTCAATTGAGCTTATCGAATCATCAGACGTTTCACCGTCTTCCGGACGTGAGTTCTTCCTCAAATGTATCGTTGCAGTTATTCTTTCTTCTATCGTACTGACAATTTATATTGCAATTCGATTCAAGAATATCGGAGGATGGCTTGCAGGTATCTGCGCAATTATCGCTCTTCTCCATGACTGTATCATCGTTTACGGTACATTCATTATCTGTCAGATGCCTATAAATGCAAACTTTATGGCAGTTGTTCTCACAATTCTCGGTTACTCCATTAACAACACGATCGTTATCTACGACAGAATTCGTGAGAATTCAAAGCTTTACGGCAAAAAGATGACAAGAGAAGAAAATGTAAACCTCAGCATCAACCAGTGTCTTACACGTTCGATAAACACCTCTGTAACAACAGTTGTTGCAATGCTCGCAGTTACAATCGTTTCTGCAATTTACGGCGTAACCTCTATCATCTCCTTCTCACTTCCTGTTATGGTCGGTATGATCGCCGGAACATATTCATCGGTTTGCCTTGTATCCGTTCTTTGGTCTTACCTTGAAGGCAAGAAAGAAATCGGAAAGAAAGCTAAGACAGCTAATGCAAAGCAGGCATAAAAATATGATACACAAATTGAGCAGACCTTTAAACGGATCTGCTCAATTTTTTTATAAAAATCTTGACAATATTGCTGTTTTATTCTATAATTATATTTGATAATGTTGGTTTATACTGACGAAAAAAATGATAAGGTGGTTTATAAAATGGCAGAAAAATCAATGGACAAAATTGTGGCGCTCTGTAAGGGCAGAGGCTTTGTTTACCCCGGTTCTGAAATCTATGGCGGTCTTGCTAATACATGGGATTACGGTCCTCTCGGCGTTGAACTTAAAAACAACATCAAAAAAGCATGGTGGAAAAAATTCGTTCAGGAAAGCCCTTACAACGTAGGACTTGACTCCGCTATACTTATGAATCCTCAGACATGGGTTGCTTCCGGACACCTCGGCGGCTTCTCTGATCCTCTCATGGACTGCAAAGCCTGCAAAACACGTCATCGTGCAGACAAGCTTATCGAAGATTTTGACGGCACAAACACAGGCGGCTGGTCAAACGAGCAGCTTGTAAACTATATCAATGAAAAGGGCATCAAATGTCCTGTCTGCGGTAAGCAGGATTTCACAGATATCCGTCAGTTCAACCTCATGTTCAAGACATTCCAGGGCGTTACAGAGGATTCCAAATCCGAAATCTATCTCCGTCCTGAAACTGCACAGGGTATCTTTGTAAACTTTGCGAATATCCAGCGTACCACCCGTAAAAAAGTTCCTTTCGGCGTTGGTCAGATCGGTAAATCTTTCAGAAACGAGATCACACCGGGTAACTTTATCTTCCGTGTACGCGAATTTGAGCAGATGGAGCTTGAATTCTTCTGCAAGCCGGGCACAGACCTTGAATGGTTCGATTTTTGGAGAAGCTACTGCAAAAACTGGCTTCTCAGCCTTGGAATCAAAGAAGAAAATCTCCGTCTTCGTGATCATGATCCCGAGGAGCTTTGCTTCTATTCAAAGGCTACAACTGACTTCGAGTACAAGTTCCCATTCGGCTGGGGCGAGCTTTGGGGTATTGCAGACAGAACCGACTATGACCTCACACAGCACATAAACGAAAGCGGAAAGTCGCTTGAATACTTTGATCCTGATGACAACTCCAAGTACATTCCTTATGTTATTGAACCGTCACTTGGCGTTGAGCGACTTTTCCTCACGATCGTATGCGATGCTTACGATGAAGAAACTATCGGCGAGGGTGATGTAAGAACGGTTATGCATCTCCACCCTGCTCTTGCACCTGTCAAGGCTGCTGTTCTTCCGCTCACAAAGAAACTTAAAGAACCTGCAATGGAAGTTTACTCCATGCTTGCAAAGAAGTTCAACGTTGAATACGATGAGGCGGGTCAGATCGGTAAGCGCTACCGCCGTCAGGATGAGATCGGCACTCCGTTCTGCATCACATACGACTTTGACACTCTTGAAAAGGACGGCTGCGTAACAGTTCGTGACCGTGACACAATGGAACAGGAACGTGTTAAGATCGACGAGCTCGTTGCATATCTTGAAAAGAAGCTTGAATTCTAAGGAAACGCATGCTGCATTTCCATAAACGAACAGGACTTACGTTTTTGTAAGTCCTGTTTTTGTGTATAGAAAAAGCCCTGCATGATCTTATGCAGGGCTGAATTTTTACTCCACAGGGTTTTTAGGCTTTCTTCCACGCTTAGTTTTGGGGGCGTTGAATTCAATTTCACGTTTTTTTACAAGTTCATCGGCATTTGCTTTCTTCAATGCTTCTTTTGTCCAGTTCTGAGTGCTGTCATCAGTAAGTCCCATGAGATAGTCGATGCTTGTACCGTAAAAAATTGCAAGCTTTTCCATAACGATCAGCGACGGTTCAAGCTCACCCGTTTCATACCTCGAATATGTTTGCTGGGTACATCCAAGATAGTTTGCAAGGTTTTTCTGCATCAGATCCTTGTCTTCTCTTATCGCACGTATTCTAAGTGTCATAAAAATCAACCACCGCTCCTTAAACCAAATAAATCGAAAATAATATACTATTATTATTATCTCATATTCTCTCAGTTATTCAGTTTATTACACCTACGGCGAATAATTTGTTAACAATTTAGTTAATATTTTGGCAATATATTACTTTATTAGCTCATCTTCCCACTCTCCTAAGGATTTATAGATTCATTTTATGTTCATATATGAAAATTATATTAATCTTAGTATATATATTTATGCAATAATTCCGTGGTCAGAACGTGTTCAAAATAAAAAAAAACCCGGCGTAGCCGAGGAGTCCAGTCTGTAGAAAAAGGTATTCGTTGTTGTACAAAATGAAAATACCTACAAAAAGTATCATCGTTTAAAAATCCAGCAAGAGAGGCGGTCTTAGGTTACTACCGATAAAGAAGTATTTATCGGTACCGAGTATATCACTTGAGTTATTAGTGCTCATTTGATTAACCTCCATTGATTTTATTTCTACAGTTGACCAGACCGTAGTTTTATTATATCACATGGTTTTTTGTTAAAGACTCATCGCTAAAGCTCTACCGAAACCCACGTCTAACGTGGGGGGAGTATACAAAAACGGCGCAGGACTTTTTCCTGCGCCGTAAATATTTCTGATTATTTTTCGGAATTGAGTGTAAATCCGCCGACAAGCTTTTTGAGAACAAGAGCCTGACCCGAAAGCTCTTCGGAAGCGGCTGCGCTTTCCTCTGCAGTTGCAGAGTTTGTCTGAACAACGCCTGAGATCTGCTCCATGCCCTGTGTGACTTGTGCGATCATATCCGACTGAACGGTACTTGCCTCGGCGATCCGAGCAACGATGCCGCGAACATCTTCTGAACGCTTGGCAACGTCTGCAACTGCGGCTGCAGTCTGTTCGGTGATGCCTTTTCCGTTTTCAACAGCGCTGATAGCACGTTCGATAAGTGCTGTGGTTTCCTGTGCAGCCTGCGATGACTTTGATGCAAGGTTTCTGACTTCATCTGCAACAACTGCAAATCCCTTGCCTGCTTCGCCTGCTCTTGCAGCTTCGACAGCCGCATTGAGAGCAAGAATATTCGTCTGGAATGCAATATCCTCGATAGCCTTTATGATCCTGCCTATCTCATTGGAAGCCTCGTTGATATCCTGCATAGCCATTGTAAGTTTTTCCATGCACTGTGAAGCTTCAACGATATGTTCAGCCGCTTCATCTGTAAGACGCTGTCCGTCAACGCAATGTGCCGTAGTATCTGCAACCTTATCGGCAATATTTTCAACGGTAGATGTAAGTTGTTCAATAGAAGACGCCTGCTCTGTGGCGCCCTGTGCAAGACCCTGAGCACCGCCTGAAACCTGCTCGGAACCGCTTGATACCATATCCGCAGATGTGTTGATCTGTGAAAGAGTGTTGTTCAGCTTACTGTTTATCTCATTAACGGAGTCGATAAGTACACGGAAATCGCCCTTATATACGCCGTCACCGCAGGACGACCTTACGCTGAAATCACCATTAGCCATTGAATCGAGCATTCTGCCGATATCGCCGATAATGCTGTTCAAATCTCCGACAAGCTGTTCCGTAGCATCTGCAAGAACTCGAGTTTCGTCAACAGTATTTATCTGAGGAACGGGGCTTGAAAGATCACCCTCGGAGAGGAGTTTAAGTCTTTCCGTGCAAAGTGCAACGGGGTCGCCAATGTTTCTGCCCATTTTTCCGGAATTTATAAAGGAAATAATCAAGGCTACCGTACACAAAGCCACTGATATCAGAACGCATACGTTGGCAACTCCCATAAAATCGGATTCGGGAGCCGTTACTGCAATAGACCAGCCGTCAGTTTCCGCAATAGGAGCATAACCTATATAAAAAGTCTTGCCGTAAAAATTTACTTCATCCAAACCCTGCTCGCCTTGGATCATTTTCTCATGAACGGCAGCAAGTTCTGCGTATGTACTGTCCTGCTGTGCAAGAGCAATAACGCTTTTCTTGGCTAAAACCATTTCGGGGTCCTCATCGGCGATCATCACGCCGCTTTTATCAAGGATATATGAGGAGGTATTGTCACTGACCTTGAGCTCTGCAACTATTTCATTAAGGAAATCGCTTTTTGGGACAAAGAAAACACATCCTGTGGCATTGCTGCAGTAAGCGCCGTTATCCCATATCGGAGCAGCTACAATTATAGACATACTGCCGGAAACCTTATCCTGCATAGGCTCTGTAACTGTGGTCACTCCGTTCATAGCGTTTTTGAAAAACTCGGTATCGCTGTAATCTTCGCCGTCAGAACCGATACCGTTCATTCCGATAACACAGCCTCTTTCGAAGCCGTAGCGAACGACCTTTTCTTCGGCTATCTCCAGCTTGCGCTCATTCGAAGTCTTTGCATTTCCAAGCTCCGGATTGCAGCCTGTTTCCTCTGCTGCGATTATAAAGCTTTCGAGCTCCCATTGAACACGCTCAGCCGCAAGCAAAGCGGACTGCGCCATATTTTTCTCTACCTGATGAGTGGTAGAGTAACGGTTCGACGTACAACAGAATACTCCAACAATAATCAATGGGATCATAACGATCATGATAGTCACTATGATAATATGCTTTTTTATAGACTTTATTTTCATACAGACCGACCTCTTTATACTGGGAAAAAGCCGGATAAAGCGTTCTGTTCGGCTCCCCTGATTTTTGTAATCTAATTATACCTTAAACCTCTTTATTTCGCAATATTTTTGTCGAATTTTCTCTAAAACGCCAAATTTTTACAGCAATAATTATACATTTCATACAATTTGTGGCGATGTTCCGACTAAGCATTACTTTTTTTCAGAATACAAATTCTGGTTTCGGGTTGATTTTTCAAGCTTAGTTGAGATTTGAATTTATAACAAATATTGTGAAACAACTCAAAAACTTGAAAAATTCATTATTTATACTAATTCTAAACCGTTCTATAGACAAGGACGGCAGATAGAATTTTGTCAATCAAGGAAAGCGACCGCAGGCGGGCTTGCCGCCCGGCAAGGGAGCTTGACGCAGGGTGACGAAATTATAGCTGCCGTATCTGTCTATAGGTTGGTTTAGAATTAGTATTAGTACGTTTTTAGTACGCTTGACAATAAAAACATCCCGAAAACCCTGTATTTTCAAGGTTTTCGGGATTTGTTTTAATTATTCCCACTCAATAGTAGCCGGCGGCTTTGTGGTAACATCGTAAACAACTCTATTGATAGATTTTACCTCGTTGACGATTCTGCTGGAGCAAACCGCAAGAACCTCGTATGGGATACGAGAGAATTCGGCTGTCATGAAGTCAGTCGTTTCGACTGCGCGGAGTGCAAGAGTATAATCGTAGGTTCTGCCGTCACCCATAACTCCGACTGAACGGTTGTTGGTAAGTACGGCAAAATACTGATTGATAGATGTGTCAAGTCCTGCTTTGGCGATCTCATCACGGAAGATCCAGTCAGCGTCCTGAAGTATCTCCAGCTTTTCATCGGTGATCTCACCGATGATTCTGATAGCAAGTCCCGGTCCGGGGAACGGCTGACGGTTTACAAGCACATTGGAAAGTCCGAGTTCACGTCCGAGCGCACGAACCTCGTCCTTGAACAGAAGTCTGAGCGGCTCGATTATCTCCTTGAAATCAACATAATCGGGAAGTCCGCCGACATTGTGGTGCGACTTGATAACGGCAGCGTCACCCGTGCCGCTCTCGATAATATCGGGATAAATTGTTCCCTGTGCAAGGAAATCTACCTTGCCTATTTTCTTAGCCTCGGCTTCAAATACACGGATAAACTCCTCACCGATCGTCTTACGCTTGGTTTCGGGGTCGGATACTCCTCTGAGCTTGGACATAAAACGCTCCTTAGCGTTTACTCTTACAAAGTTTATATCCCAGTCTGCAAATGCAGCCTCGACCTCGTCACCTTCATTCTTACGCATGAATCCGTGGTCAACAAAGATACAAGTCAGCTGGTTTCCGACTGCCTTTGAAAGCAGAGCCGCAAGAACGGACGAGTCAACGCCGCCCGAAAGTGCAAGCAGAACCTTGCCGCTGCCGACTCTGTTTCTGATATCCTCAATAGCAGTCTTTGCATAGTTGCCCATTGTCCAGTCGCCTACGCAACCGCAGACATTTTTAACGAAGCTGTCTATCATCTTACAGCCGTACTCGGTATGGTTAACCTCGGGGTGGAACTGAACAGCATAAAGCTTCTTCTCGGGATTTTCGTATGCAGCAGCAGGACAATCTGCAGTATGCGCTGTGATACGGAAGCCCTCGGGTATTTCGGAAACGAAGTCTGTGTGGCTCATCCATGAAATAGCCTTTTCGGGCAGGTCGCTCACGCCGCCGAACAGAACGCTGCTCTTGTCATAGAATGTTTCGGTCTTGCCGTATTCGGATGTTACGCAGGAGGAAACCTTTCCGCCGAGCGTATATGCCATAAGCTGGCAGCCGTAACAAATTCCGAGCACAGGAATACCAAGTTCAAATATTTCCTTTCCGATATGCGGAGAATTTTCATCATAAACGCTGTTAGGGCCGCCTGTGAAGATAATTCCCTTCGGATTTTTTTCCTTGATCTCTTCGATCGGAGTCTTGTATGACTTAACCTCGCAGTAAACGCCGCATTCTCTTACACGGCGAGCAATAAGCTGATTGTACTGACCGCCGAAATCGAGAACTATTACCATCTCGTGAGCCATAGATCTACCTCTTTTCTTAAAAAATATACTTCTTTTCTATTATGCCATAAAACTAAAAAAACTGCAATACTTTTTTCCGCCGAAATTTAATAATTTTTCTTGCTTAATATAGATATTTGTGATATAATTAAAATCGTATAATTATGATTATTAACAAGCAGGAGCAAAACAATGAACTTTTATCATCTCGCATTCAGCATAAACGCAGGCTTTACGAAGCTTCATGCAGAAGCACATGAAGAATTTGACGCCCTTGATATAATTCTGGACGCACTTATCGACGCCGCAAAAATGATACCGTTTCTGTTTCTTGCATTCCTTTTAATGGAATTTATAGAGCATAAAGCAGGCGAACACCTTGAAGGTATCCTCAAACGCACAGGCGGAGGACGTTTTATCGGTTCTGCGGCAGGAGCATTGCTCGGCTGTATCCCACAATGCGGATTTTCCGTTGCCGCAGCAAATTTTTACAGCGGAAGACTTATCACAATGGGAACGCTCTTAGCTGTTTTCATCTCGACCTCGGATGAAGCTATACCCGTACTTCTCGCACATCCCGACAAAATGGCTGATATACTGCCGCTTATCATTACAAAGATTGTTATCGCTATTCTGATAGGTTTGCTTGTCGATGTTATCGACCACATGAGAAAATCATTCCGTGAGGAAGACCCCGATTTTGAGGATTTCTGCTCGGAATGCGGCTGCGGAAGTCACGGAATATGGTACTCCGCAATGAAGCATACTATAAAAATACTCATTTTCATCATTATTGTAAATCTTATCCTCGGTTTTGTCATGGGCATAGCAGGTAAAGAAACAATTGAGGTCTTAGTGGATAAAACAGGCTTCTTCCAGCCGCTTATCACAGCAGTTATCGGACTTATCCCTAACTGTGCCGCATCTGTCCTCATCACCGAGCTTTACTGCGAAGGCATTCTCTCGTTCGGCTCTGCGATCGCAGGACTTATCTCATCGGCAGGTATCGGACTTGCCGTGCTTTTCCGCACAAATAAAAAGATGAAGGAAAACTTTGTTATCCTCGGCATAGTTCTTCTCACTGCATTTACTGCAGGAACTATATTCAATCTCATTTTCTAACTAAAGGAACATCAGACAATGACGGAAGTCAAAGATTTTATAAAACGCAATTTTATAGTATTGATAGCACTTGCCGCAGCGCTTGTTTCCTGCACGCTTGTTCCCGTGACCGATTATATCCGGTATGTCGACACGGATGTTATCGGTATACTCTTCTGCCTTATGCTTATCACGGCAGGCTTCAAGCAGAACAACGTGCTTGCCAAGGCGATGTATTTTCTCATCGAAAAGGCTCACATATACGGGACAAGAAAGGCTCTTGTGATACTTTCGCTGATAACATTCTTTCTTTCAATGTTCGTCACGAATGACGCTGCGCTTATCGCACTCGTTCCGATAATGGTAACTTTTTTCGAGGAGTATCCGGCATATATGATATATGCAATAGTAGTCCAGACCATAGCCGCCAACCTCGGAAGCATGGCTACTCCGTTCGGAAATCCGCAGAACCTGCTCATTTTTACAGATTACGGCATTATATCCTCGGAATTCTTCGCAGCAGTTCTCCCTGTCGCAGCAGCAGGACTTGCACTCGTACTTCTGCTGTCCGTTCTCGTTCCGAACAAACCGCTCGTTGTCGATGACTATGAACGTGTTGATATCATCAATCCACGCTATGTTGCACTTTACGGAATATTGTTCATCCTTGCTCTGCTTGCAGTTTTCGGCGTTCTTGATGTACTTGTCGTTTTCGTTTCGGTATGTATCGTAGCGGTGATAATCGAGCCGAAGCTTTTCTATGACATTGATTACGGTTTGCTGCTGACGTTCATTTTCTTCTTTATTTTCGTAGGAAACATAAAGAATCTTTCGTCCGTGAACACATTTGCAGAGAAACTCGTTTCCGGCAGAGAATTCTTCGCCGCCGTACTGACAAGTCAGTTCATCAGCAACGTTCCTGCAGCGGTAATGCTCGGCAGCTTCACCGACAACTGGAAAGCACTCCTGCTCGGAGTTGATGTCGGCGGTCTTGGAACTCCCGTTGCTTCAATGGCAAGCCTTATCTCGTTCAGGATCTACAGCGGCACAAGGGATTCAAAGCCACTCAGATTTCTTGGCGTTTTCCTTTGCATAAATATCGTTCTTCTTGCAATATTATACATATTCACCGATTTTTTCCTTATATGAAAATATTTTCATTTGATTTTTTATATGTATAATGATATAATCAGAAAAAGCTTATAGATATTCTCTATGGTTCCCTCTTACTTTAGGAGAAAAACAATGAAACATAATAATATCAAAAAAACAATATGCCTTGCAGCTTCTGCGGCGCTGATATTTGTTAATTCCGGTATTGCTTCCTACGCTGAATATGGCGCAAAAACAAACGTATATACCGTTATGATAGATACTTCTGAGGACAGAACGCCTATCAGCAGATATATCTACGGACTTAATGATGTTTACGGTCTGAACGATGTTACCGTTTATTCCGTAAAGCAATCCGATCCGAGCATTTCATCGTATAACTGGGAAACCAACACTTCAAATTCGACTGCACAGAACGGAATGGAAAACAACCTTGATCTTGTGAGCAGTCCGTCACAGCAGAATGAACCTGCACTGCTGACAAAGCAGCTTGTTGAACGCTCCGAAAAATACAATATTCCGTCACGTTATGTAACTCTGCAGATGATGGGGTTCGTTGCAAATGACGCAAACGGCGCTCTCTCCCCCGAAGATCCGCCGAAACGCTTTGCGTCCGTGCGCTGGGTAAAGAATGACAGCCTGCTGACCTCTCCCGACATTTACGATGATACCGTTTTTATGGATGAGTACATAAGCTACCTCGTCTATAAATACGGAACAGCCGCAGACGGCGGCATAAACGGATATTTTCTCGACAGCGAACCGGAAAACTGGAATTCAAATTATCCCACGGTCGCAACAGAAAATCTGACCGCAGAGGCTCTGCTTTCCAAGTCCGTCAGCCTTGCAAACGCCGCAAAAAAGATAGACCCGACTGCACTTATCTACGGTCCATCGATAGGCGGACTGGAAACATACGTCAATTTCAAGAACCAGGACGACTGGGAACAGTATAAATCCACATATTCTTGGTTCATTGACTATTACCTTGATAAAATGTCAAAAGCCTCCGCACAGACCGGCACAAGACTTCTTGATGTGCTTGACCTGCATTTTATCTCCGAGTCAAGAAGCGTTCTGCTTGAACCGATAGTCGGAACAGATTCCGTTTTTGCAAATGAAGAACGTATGCAGGCTCCACGGATCCTCTGGGATGCCAACTACACCGAAAACAGCAGCAGCGCTATCCTCTATAAGCAGCACACACCTATTATCCCGACGATCCAGGCTTCAATAAGAATGTATTTTCCTGATACAAAACTGTCCTTCTCCGAATATAACTTCGGCGGCGGAAACAATATCAGCGGCGGTATCGCAGAAGCAGACGTTCTCGGCATATTCAGCGAACAGAACGTCTATATGGCTTGCCTAAAACCCGATATGAAGGATTTTTCCTACCAGAAATCGGGAATAAATATCTATACAAACTATGACGGCGCAGGTTCTTCCTACGGCAACACCGCAGTAAAAGCCGACAACGGCGGAAAAACCGACTGCTCGGTTTATGCCTCGGTAAATGCGGACGATGAAAGTGCTCTTAAGGTTGTTTTCATCAATAAATCGTCCTCAGAAATGCCTGTCAATTTCAGCATTTCCTCAACTTACGATTTTGAATACGCTAATGTCTACAGTTTCAACAGTATGCACAGCGAGATCATGCTCTCTGACGAAACCGTGGACATCAGCGGAAACCGCTTCACCTTCAAAGCAGAACCTCTTTCGGTTTCTCTGCTTGAATTCAAGTGCGAAGAGATATTCGATGAACCCGATATCACAGGCGGAGATGAACAATCCGTGACCAAAACTCAGGCTTCCGCTACTTCATCTGCTGCTCCTGAACACGTTGAAGTTACCGCCCAGACAAAACCTGCTTCTTCCGAAGACTACTCCACAGAGATACAGACTTCCATTTCCGTCCTTGGTACAGATGACCTTGGTGAAACCATTACCGAGATCGTGACCGAGATCATCACAAAAGAAACATCCAATACAACAAGCGTCACACCGCCCGAAGAGGAAAAAGATGTACCGAAGGCTCTGAAAACCATCGGAATAATCCTCACGGCTATTGTCGCTGTCGGAGTTGTGTTTGTTTTGCTTGATGACGGCCGTGAAAAGCATAAACATACAGGCGGCAAAAAATAAACCCAAATTGCACAAAAAATTTGCGTTTATTAGTCAATTATGCCAAAATTAGTTAAAAACAGTTTACAAATGAAATCGTAAATGTTAAAATATTATAAATAAGATAGGAAAGTGCTGTTCTTTTACAGTTATGTATCCGCCAATTTAGTTACATCGAAAAACGGCGAAAAAGTCTTATCTGTATTTTTCAGTATAATAATATTTTCTGATATACATCAATCTCCGGAACAAGGGGTGATAAATTGAAAATTCGGTTCAAACTGATGACGGTTCTGGCTCTGCTAGCGATCATACCTATCATTATCGTCAGCTCAGTTGCTGCTAAAAGAATAAAGCAGGATAACCTTGACTATATGCAAAGAAGCCTGTTCTTCACCGTGAAAAATCAGGCTGAAGACCTTGGAATACTTTGTTCCGATATAATATCCAAAGCCAAAAATATTACTATCAATTCAAATATAGTGGATTATGTAACGGTGTCTTCTGAAGAAGGATATGAATTTTCAAAAGACAATCCGGAATATATTGATGTAATGCGTGATCTGAACTATGCTGCAAATGATGGAAACATCATAAAGGCCATGCTAATCAACGATTCGGGTATCGTTATTGCCTCGACCGCCGATGATGACAGCCTCGGCAAAAAGATCCCAAATTACAAGGAACTGCTCGGACTTGCCGTAAAGAACAGCGGATTGAGCGATTTTTCACTGAGCAATGAAAACAGCAAAAAATCTCCTGTTTTCACAATTTCCAAGGTGATCTACTCCCCGTCAAATGAAAAAATCGGTCTTCTGTATATTGTATACGATACACAATCCATACAGAAGTATATTAACAATGTCAAAACTGACAAATATACGATAGTTGCATTAATGGACGCAAGCGGAAATGTCCTTGAATATCCGTTCAAAACGACAAGCCACTACTCAAACACAAAGAATTATTCAAACTATACCGAGCAGCTGAACTATCTCTACCGCTCAGAGGATAATTCACAGTTTGTTGAAACTCTTATTGAAGACAGCACCGGAAAAAAATGCTACTACGCTGCACCGGTTTCCAATACAGGCTGGTATTTCATTGCCTCAACTGACATCGCCGGTATCAAAAGCTTTTCAAAGCAGTCAAGCAATGTTGTTACCTCGCTTGCGGTTCTGGTATGTATCATAGTGATCATCGTAACTGTCATAGTTTCAGGCAAATTTGTAGCACCGCTAAAATCTTTCCTTATAACCTTCGCCGAAAAGAAAAAAGGCAATACTGCCGCTCGTTTTGACGAATCAACCAACGATGAATACAGTTTGATCGGACACTCATTTAACTCGATCCTTGACGATCTAAGCGAAAGCGAACAGCGCTACCGCACTATCGTTGAAATGACAAATAACATCACATTTGAAATAAACTACAAGAAAAACACCGTTTTCGTTTCTAAAAACTTTAACAAAAAGTTCAGTTTTCGTCCTAAGGACGATTCCCTTAAAGAAAGCTTTATCTATAAAGTCAGGATCCATAAGGACGATAAGGAACGCTACCTGAACGATATGGACAAGATATTGGGACCGAAAGCAAACTTTATCCAGGGCGAGTACCGTATAAAGAGCATTTACGGCGACTTTATATGGGTAATGATAAAAGCTACAAAATTCTTCGACAGAAATGAAGCTCCATCCAAGATAATCGGCGTTATCGTAGATATCGACCGTGAAAAGAAGAGCGAGATGCACCTTCTCCAGCGTGCAAATTACGATAATCTCACCCAGCTTTATAACCGTGAGAGCTTCCTTAAAGCCGTTACCGACAAGCTTGCTTCGACCGCATATAAGAAAACTCTTGACGCAGTTATGTTCATCGACCTTGATGACTTCAAGTATTTCAATGATGAATTCGGTCATGCCTGCGGTGACGAGGTTCTTAAGTTTGTTGCTGATACACTTAAAGAGATCACATTTGAACGTGGCTTTGCAGGACGTTTCGGCGGTGACGAATTTGTTGCCTGCGTAACCGACTTCGCCCTCTTCGGCGATGCCGGAAAGATTGCCCAGGAAATTATCGATATTCTTGGCAATGGATTTATTTCAGAATCCACAAACCAGCGTTTGTATATCAAATGTTCGATAGGTATTGCATTTCTCCACGAAAGCGGCAAAACTACAAATGAAGTCATTGCCGCCGCCGATGAAGCAATGTATAATATCAAAAAACACGGCAAATCCTCTTATGCATACGCTAAATCCGCTTCAAAGAATACAAAATTCCCTGACGTCATCGCACCGACAACAAGTTCTATCGATTCGGACAATATACCATCGAACGGCGGTTCAAGTTCACGCTATAAGAATTCATCCAATGAGCCCGAACCACAAACTCCGGACGAATCAAAGCCTTCGATCGATGTTGACGCAAATTTCTTTAACCCACTGTTTTAAAATATTAAAAGGGAGTAGTTGTCACGCTTTCACGGCGTGATTGAACAGTCAACATACCCCGGTTTTCAAACCGTGGCTGTTCACTCTGTTTTGAGTACAAGACTTTTAGTGCATTTTATACCGGTATCAAGGGTACAATCCTTATATCAGCATTGGCACTAAAAGTCTTTTATTATATTTATAAAGGAAGGTAAAAAAATGGAAATCTTATTTCAGCTCATTCTCCTTGTTATCGGATTCGCTGCACTGATCAAAGGTGCTGATTTCTTCGTTGACGGTGCTGCAGGAATTGCAGACAAATTCGGCATACCTCAGATAATCATCGGTCTTACGATCGTTGCACTCGGCACAAGCGCTCCCGAAGCAGCCGTAAGTATTACCTCTGCACTCAAAGGCTCAGCTTCTCTCGCAGTCGGAAATGTCCTCGGAAGCAACATTATGAACGTGTTGCTTATCCTCGGACTTACGGCTGTAATAAAGCCGATAAAGATGCAGGACTCGACCTATAAGTTTGAACTTCCGTTCGTAATGTTTGTAACCATACTGCTTGCCGTGCTTGCTATTATCGGCGGTTCGATAAACTTTATTGACGGAATCATACTTTGCGTTTTCCTCGCCCTTTTCTTTGTGTACCTTTTCAAATCGGCAAAAAGCGGAAAAACAGACCTTGTTGAAATGCCCGAAGAAGGAGAAGCAAACGCAAAACCCAAGCCTATATGGCTGCTTATCCTGCTCATTCTCCTCGGCGGTGCAATGATCGTCATCGGAAGTAACCTCACAGTTGACAGCGCAAGCTTCATCGCTGCAAAATTCGGCATGAGTGAACGTCTTATCGGACTGACGATCGTTGCTTTCGGCACTTCCCTGCCTGAGCTTGTTACATCGGCTGTCGCTGCCAAAAAGGGCAACTCGGATATCGCTATTGGCAACATCGTCGGCAGCAATATATTCAATATCCTGTTTATCCTCGGAATAACTGCGCTTATTACAAATGTTCCGTTTGCAATGAACTTCACATTCGACGCAGCAATTGCTCTTGCAGCACTTGTTCTGCTGTTCATCCTCGTTTCAAACAAGGATAAAACGCTCAAACGCTGGGGCGGCGCAGTAATGCTCGCCAGCTATGCGGCATATTTTGTATTTCTTTTGGTTAAATAAACCCCAGTATCCCTATTTTTCTTCAAAAATATTTAAAATCCGGTAAATTAATTACAGTTCGGTTAAAAATCACAAAAACGTCTTGCTTTTTTTGTAGTATATGCTATAATAAAGCTACGCTTTGATGCGAGATAAACACTTTAAAAGGGAAAAAGTGATAAGCTTCCCACCAAAACGAAAGGATGTATACTTATGAAAAAGATTTTAGCCGCAATCGCAGCAGTTGCAATGACAGGACTTCTCCTCGCAGGCTGCGCAAGCAAGACTGAAGAAGAAGTAACAACAGCCGAAACAACTGTTGAAACAACTACCGAAGCAACAGAGGAAATCACCGAAGCAGTTGAGGATACAACCGTTTCCGAAGAGGAAATCATCGAAGACGATACCGCTTCCGAAGAAAATGAGGAAGAATTTGTTATGATGCCGATGTTCGATGAGGAAAACGTAAATCCGCTTCAGGATCTCGTTATTGCAGCAATGGGCGACTTCTCCGAATGGCCTATGCTCGCAGAGGTTACTGACGAAGATATCATCTCCGACTATTTTCTCCTCGACAAGAACAACGCAAACTATGAACAGTTTATCGCAATGCAGTGCCCGATGAGCGCACAGATGTGTGAAATTATTATCATCAAGACAACAGATACAGACGCAGCAAAGGCTGACCTTGAAGCAAGACAGAAAAAGGCACAGGATACAGACGCATTTTACCCCAACGACATCGAAAGAGCAGCAAACTCTATCGTAGGCGCAAAGGGAGATTATGCATACTTCCTCTTCTGCGAGAACCCCACAGCAGCGGAAGAACTTCTCACAGCAGCGATCGCATAACATCACAGAATAATGATAAAGTCCGTTCGGTAAGGATAATGCCGAACGGACTTTTTTATACTGATACTAATCTTTAATCGGACGAAACCTCTGCTCCGCCCCACTCTACGACTGTGAAGCCGTTTCTTTCAAATGTTGTAAGCTCCTGCTGCGGCATCTCCTCATATTCATCAAGCGGCTTGAACGTCATAAATACACGGAGTACGCTGTCAGGCTTGGGCGTTATTTCAAGCTTTGCCGCATTTTCGTACACCTCGGTCTGGAACGAGATAAGGTTATACTTATTATTCTGCATAAGCGGCAGCCAGTAGACGATAAACTCGTTATATTCCTTCGGCGTAAGTCCCATATACGCCAGCTTTTCACGCAGGAAATCCGCCGTATCGCTGCCCTTTACAACAAAACCCTCGCTCATATCCCATTCGGCATTAAGCGAAGCCTCCCAGAACAGATAGGAATACTCCTCGCCGCTGTGCATATCGTAGAGAGTGCCGTCCGGCTTTGCGATAACACGCCAGCCGTTGTCATAGTCGGGATAGCTGCACACAAGTTGTCCGTCAAGTTCAAGACCGACATTCACCTCGGTCGTTTTCTCGGGGTAAAGATAGATGATCGGTTTAAACGCATTTACTTCTCCGAAATAACCGGGAGCTGTGAGATACTCCTTGTCATTGTTGCAGTAGGCGTTTACAAGCAAGAACACATCGTTTTTGATCTCGGACATCTGCTGCCATAACTCGCTGTTCGGAATAAGCTTGTAGTTATTATCATCTGTGAGATTTTCGGCCTCCCAATCGGCTTTTTTAATGTACCAGCCGTAATACTCAAGCGGAGGAACTCCGTCCAGCTTTGAATAATCCTCAATATAATCATCGTCATACTTTTCGCCGTTTATGTACATCTCGCCCTTGTAGATATCCGTTTCGCTGTCATATTCCTCGCTGCTTAAAAAAAGAACTTTTGTCATCACAGGACCGCTTTCGGTAAATTCATACAGACCATATTCCTCTTTACTATTATAACTTACCCGAACGATCCCATCTTTTGTTTCATCGCTTTCATACTCGTATTTGCTGCCAAACCAATAGGGCTTTCCGTCTTCAACATACTTTGGCATAGAATAAGTCCAATCGAAAGAATAGAGGTAGTTCAGCTTATCCTCACCGAATTCGTAGCAGTCAACATTAGAGTATTCCTGATCATTGTTTACAAGGAATTCGGGCGTTCCGTCGCCTTGGAGGTCAATAATAGTTGCGCCGTTAGTGTTTACTTTTCTCCAGAACATATCCGCCATGATGATATTATAATAATTTTCCGCTTCTTCGCTTGCAAATATAGGTTTTTCTTCCTCGGCGGAAGTTTCCGTTGTTGTTTCGGTCGTTTCCGATTCGGTTTTTTCCGTTTCGGATTCTTTGACAGTCATTTCTTCCGTTTCCGTGGTCATTTCCGTCGTTTCCGTGCTTAGTGCAGTTTCCGCAGGTTCCGTCTGTGCGCCGCAGGACGACAGTATCATCAATGCCGTAAGCGCAGCTGTCAATATTTTTGCTTTCTTCATGTCATTTAGCTCCCTTTCAATAAACAAAAAGTTCGCAGCCGAAGCCACGCACCGAAAAATGCATAACTCCGATTGCTGCGACACAACTTTCAAATACTCAATAAACAAGTATGCGAAAATAGAGCATGCACTTTTACCGAAAAGCAAAAGTTCATACCTTATCTATTGAGATTATTATTAAGTTGTGCCGCAAAATTATTATATCACACACAAAAAAAATATGCAATAGGGAAAAAGAATTTTCGGGAAATATGATAATATTGTAGGGGCGGATTCTATATCTGCCCGTTAATGTCCGATTTTATATAAATCTATTCTATGTAGGGGACGGGTTTCCCGTCCCGATTAACAACGTTGTTGTTTAATGTGCGCTGTCTATCAAAACGCACAGCCTTTCATACGATGTCGGCTTAAAACGCTCGGCGCTTCGCTTCTCACGTTTATTCGCCGAGGTTAGTTTGTTTATATGGGAAAGAAAATTGCGCAATTCACAATTTTTAGGTTTACGATATGGATTTCTCATATCCGTTTCACCATTTTGATGTGAAATGCGCTTTTTATTAACTGTTCAGTTTATTCGGCTTATCGCTAAAAGCTTTGCGCTTTAATTTAAGGAGTTTCGCCGTCTGCGGACGGCGACAAGGGACGCTGTTCTGTGGACTTCCCTCTGCGATACCCAATCAATTATCGGTACCGAGCCACAAACTGACAGTCCATACAAAAGTATAAACGACTTACCAGCGGGGGTTCCCCGCCCCTTGACCCCTGCCACCCTTTAAAAAGCGTGGACGTAAACTTTGATTTGCTTCGCAGTCTTCAAAACAATTGTCAGCTATGCAATAATTACGCATTACGCATTACGAATTACGCATTAACTTTATCCCTCCACTTGCCAAAATGGTAACGCACAACGCTCATAACAGCCGTGAGCAGCCATGTAAGGCAGGTCGTTCCCCATACTGACCACACGCCGACGGCAGGTATCTGCAAAAGAATAAGTGCAAAGCCTATTCTGCCGATAACTTCGACAAAGCCGTTTATCATTGCATAAGTCACATCTCCTGCACCGTTGAGCAGTCCTCTTGTTGTATGGATAAGTCCTAACGGAATATAGAAGAACGCCGAAAGCTTGAGAGCCTTTGAGCCGATATCTATAACCGCCTCTTCGGTAACAAATATTCCGACAATGTTACGGCTGAAAATCAGGAACAGCACAAGCATCACGAGCGCAAAAATTATCATTACCTTTACGGTTTTATGATAACCCCGAACCGTTCTGTCAACATATCCTGCGCCCATATTCTGTCCTGCGAACGTTGACAGCGCCGCATTGAGCGAGGAAAACGGCTGCTGAACAAGCTGCTCAACACGCATTGTAGCTGTATATGCCGCCATGACGACAGATCCGAAGCCGTTTGCAACTCTCTGCAGGAAAATCATTGAAACGGATATCATTGAGTTCTGCAATGCTATCGGAACGCCTGTTTTTATACATTTTACAAAATGGTTTTTGCGAAATTTCAACTCGTCTGCTGTAAGCCTGAAATACTTTACCTTTATAAAAGCAAAAATTATGCAGCTCACAGCCGAAACTGCCTGTGCAATGACCGTAGCAAGTGCAGCGCCGTTTACTCCCATTTTAAACACCATAACAAACAGCATATCAAGCGCAACATTGACAACGCTCGCAACGATAAGGAATATCAGCGGCGTTTTACTGTCGCCGAGTGAACGCATTACAGCGTTTATCCAGTTATAAAGCGAAACTGCGATAGTTCCAAGACAGGCTATCTGCATATAGCCGTGCGCAGCCGAATATATCTCATCGGGTGTATTCATAAGCTTAAGGAGCGGGCCCGAAAGCAGGAATGCAATAACGCTGATGGCTACGCCGAATATCGCCGCAGCGTAAGCGGAGTTGACTATGTACCTCTTTACATCGTCCTCACGGTTTGCGCCGAAGCACTGTGCGATCAATATTCCCGAACCGACCGAAAGCCCGATACATAGCGTATAAAACAAAAATGTGAGTGAACCGGTCGCACCGACCGAAGCCAGCGCATCATAACCGAGATATCTGCCGACAATGACCGAATCGACAATGTTGTAAAGCTGCTGAAAAAGGTTGCCCATAAGCAGCGGAAGCGTAAACCGAAGTATATGCGAAAGCTCACTGCCCTCGGTCATATTTTTTTCGTATGCCATAATACTATCCTTAATTCAATTCTAAGGAAACAATGATATTGCTGCAGCAATAATCAGCGTATTCCTAATTTATTCAGTAAAAATCTTGTCCAGTTCATCAATCGTTACGCTGTCGGACGGCGCAAAGCTATCAGAACGCACATGATCCGAAAGGCTGCGGAGAAGCTGTCTGCAAGGAACGCTGTCCATTTTCTTGTCAAGACGAGCTGTGCAAACAAGCAGCTTTCCACCACCTGCGTTAACCTCAAAAATCGTACCGAGCGAATGATTACGGTCATTCGTATCCATAGTTCTGACCGCAGGATTGATCGGAAGTCCGTCCAGAATCGCCGTTCTCGACCCCTCAACAACGTCATACCACTGCGCTGTTGAATATATCTCGCTCGGAAATCCGCCGAGCATCTCATTTTTATTATCTATAAGCAGACCGAGAGTTCCGACAGGACTTGGCTTTTTCATTGATACCGAGATAATATTGAACATGTGGTAATTCCAGAAATCGGTGCAGTATGTTCCCTCTATCGACTTGCTTTCGGGCAGCTTATCGGGCATAAACAGTACAGCTTCGCCGTTTGCAAGCTTAGCCTTAGCCTTTTCCCAATCGGTTTCAACATCATCCGTGCTGACCGTTACTTCGGGATATATCCACAAGTCGTAACCGTTGGAAATGCCGCCGCAAGTAAGTATAAGCCGTGCCTTTGCTGCGCTTTCAAGCTTCGGCATAACAATAGAAACTGTTCCGAGTGTGAATACACCGCCCTTGAAGCTGCCGCTCGATTTAAGTTTATATTCCTGCTTCACGCCACCGACTTCAAGCGTGATTTTTACCTCGGGGTCAACATCTGCCTTAGCTGCATAGTTGTATAGCATAACAGGCATTTCCGCAGTTTCTCCGCAGCTCCATACGAACTTTGGCAGGCAGCCGAGAATGACTCTCTCCGAGCAGAAGCCTCTCCACTCCTCGGGTGAGATAACGCCTTTGCTCTCCATAAAGCTGTTCAGAATGCCGACAAGCGCAGTTCCCTGTCCTGTAAAATCCTGAATATCAAGCAGCTGGAAACCCGACAGCTCGTTCGAACGAAGAGCAGTTTCAATTTCGTTCTTATAACATTCTGCAGCAAAACGTCCCGAAGCCTTGAAGTAACTGTCTGCAAGCGGAAGAAGTCCTGCCTTTTCCAGACGATCACGGAAAATTTCAAGGTTGTACGGCTTTAAAACACCTGTATATTTGGAAATCTCGTTAAAATCGGGATACATGAAATACTGACCGACCTCATGCGAAATAACAGGAATTTCGGGGATAAACTCGCTTCCGCCCTCTCCGAGTGAAACCGTCTTAACGCCCGTTCCGTATTGAATTTCAATTGTTCCGCCGCTTGACTTTCCGTCCGAAATAGTATTCGGCGCAATTATTCCATCATAGTTGTAGTTGGAATTTGGTGCTGCTGTCTGAATATGACCGAGCGGAGCGTCACACATCGCATAAGAACCTCTGAAAAGTCTGTCGTGCGAAAAACGAACTCCAACAAAGAGGTCATCGCCCTCGACAATGCACGGAATAAACTGAAAGTTGTTTGAACCCTGCGTGTAAAGGTGTCTGTTATCGTGAACCTTATATCCAATCAGGATCTCGTTCAATCTTTCCTTGCTGCCCCAA
>JBJEQL010000037.1:0-5442 GCA_051881735.1 Oscillospiraceae bacterium | reverse complement strand
CAAGCGCTTCCTTTGCAGCCATCTGTTCAGCCTGCTTTTTGCTGTGACCCTCGCCCGTGCCGATAACGTTGGAATTGAGCATTACCTGAATAACGAACACACGGTTATGGTCGGGACCCGACTGTGATTTAAGGTAGTACTCCACCTTTTCTTCACGGTTGCGCTGAATGACTTCCTGCAGGATAGTCTTGTAATCTCCGTTGGAACGTCCACGATATTTGTCAATATCCTCTGGCATAAATCCGAGAACATATCTGCGTGCCTCGTCAAGTCCGCCATCAAGAAATACAGCCGCAATGACCGCTTCAAACGCATCGGAAACAATAGACGGGCGTTCCCTTCCGCCGCTGTTTTCCTCGCCCTTTCCGAGCAGGATATGCTGTCCAAGGTCTATCTTCTTTGAAAATTCAAACAGCGCATTTTCACATACGAGCGACGCTCTTATCTTCGTAAGATCACCCTCGGGAAGATGCTTGAAATGCTTGAACAGATACTCAGAAACAACTATCGAAAGCACGCTGTCACCAAGAAATTCAAGACGCTCGTTTGAGTTTCGAGAGTTCTTGAACTCATTTGCATAGCTTGAATGTGAGAGTGCTTCGTGAAGAAGCTCCTTGTTTTTGAATGTATATCCTATCTTTTTTTCAAACTCTGAAAAATCCATTTATGACCGTTCCTTTCCGAGTCTTATGCGCTCTTCCGTCAGACATAAATGACGGAGAATCAAGACCACCGGTTTGAAAATAATTGAAAATCTTATGGGGTTCTCTAAAAACCGGAACACGAGCAGATTTTCGTACATGACTTACATCAGCTGCAAGGCAACAAACCGCAGTAATACTTGATGTATTACAAGGTTTGTTAACGCAGCAGATGAATAAAGTCATAGAAAATTTGCCGAGAAGGAGGTTTTTAGAGGTTCCCTTATGTAAAAATTACTGAACAGTTTCGGCAGATTCGGATTTGAGCTTTTCGATAGAACGTGAGATCTCACCGATAACATCGCCCTCAACGCAGTTTTTAGCCTGTCTGATAGCATTGTAGAAAGCCTTTGCGTCCGAGCTGCCGTGCGCCTTTATAACAGGCTTTGAGATACCCATAAGAACAGCGCCGCCGACTTCGGAATAGTCAAGCTTCTTCTTGAATGCTGCGACCTGCTTTTTAACGAGAAGATAAGCGATCTTTCCGCCAAGTCCGCTCAAAAACATTCCCTTGAGCGTGTGGGAGAAATATGAACCCATTCCCTCGTAAAGCTTAAGCGCAACGTTTCCGGTGAATCCGTCCGAAACTGCTACCTGACATACGCCGAGCGGAATATCACGGGCTTCAAGGTTGCCGTAGAAGTTAACGGGAGCTTTTTTAAGCTGTGCATAAGCTTCCTTGTCCATATCTCTGCCCTTTGTGTCCTCTGCACCGACGTTGATAAGTCCGACCTTAGGCGACTTTACTCCGAGAACTCTCTCCATATAGCAGCTGCCCATGATTCCGAACTGAACAAGAGCTTCGGGACGGCATTCAACGTTTGCTCCTGCATCAATAAGCATCATATAACCGTTATCAGTAGGCATGATAGGTGCAAGTGCAGCACGCTTTATGCCCTTAAGACGCTTTGTGATGAATGTTGCTCCGACAACGAGCGCACCTGTGCTTCCTGCGGAAACGAAAGCGTCACCCTCGCCGTCTGCAAGCGCCTTAAGTCCGACAGCCATAGAGCAGTCGGAACGCTCCTTGATGATAGAAGTCGGCTCTTCATGAATATCAATGACCGATTCTGTGTGCTTTATTGTGATCCTGTCGAGAGAAATGCCGTTTTCTGCGGCAAAACTCTTGATCTTGTTTTCATCACCTGTGAGGACAATATCAACATCAAGCTTTTCAACAGCCATAGCTGCTCCCTTGATGACCTCGTTAGGAGAATTATCTCCTCCGAATGCGTCTACTATAATTTTCATTATTTTATACTTCCTTTCGTATTGATCTTCTCACCTAAAAAATGTATAAAACCGCTGTCTGTCTTTTCGTTCTTCGGAATAATAAACTCCGTTCCGCCGTCAGCTTTTATTATGACATGACCGTTCGTTTCACGGAAACCGCCAAGCTTTTCGTATGGAAAATATGCTGCGGAATTTTTACCCTGAACAAGAAATCCGTCAACATAAAAAGCATATAGCCTGTTTTCCTCACCTTTTTCCGTGAAAGCCTTTTCTGCGGATTTTTTTATTCCCAACAGCGAAAAAACACCCGACAACGCCGCAAGTCCCGATATTATCGTGATAAGAAAATATCCCGGAATTGCCGACAAAATTGCTATCATCAAAGCTGCCGCCGTAACAAAGATTTCCGAACGTGCTGCAGACTTTTTCTCGCATAGTATCTCGTCCGCTCCGTATACGTTCTCAAAGGTATATACCGCAGGAGCATTGCTTTCAAACTTAACATTTACAACGCTTTCCATATACCCTCCTTAAAGTGCCTTAACGGTGAATTTTCCGCCAAGCTTGTTCTGCATTACGGCTCTGAGCATTTCCGAAGCTTCATCGGAAAGCTCCCGTTTCGGGATAAGGTAGGTTTTCCCGTCATTTCGGAAAAGCATAAATTCAAGCGTGTCCTCCACGCCCCTTGAAATGGCTTCATAGCTCTCGGAAATGCCCTCGTAATCGCTTGCGAACGTGAAATGGTGGCGGTAAAAAGCGTATGTAAAGCTGCCGCTGTCGTTCGGCGCTTTACGCACAGCCTTTCCGACCTTTCGGACGTTAAGATACATTTCCAATGCAACAAGCGCCGCAAACACCGTGTATGAAACCGCCAGTATCGGCTGACCTGCCGCAATCGCAGCTATGATTATCTGTATAAGTATAAGCACAGCCAGAACAACACCGAGCGCTGTAAAAATATACGCCCCGCCGCTTTTGAAAAGCATAGCCTGTTCAAGCTGCTTGAAATCTTTTTCGCCGCAGCTTACGGTGAAGCTTACAAGCGGCTCTTTGCCCTTGTCATCGGGAAATTCAAAAGTTAGATTCATTTTTGTTCCTCTGTTGCTTTATCCAACGCTTCAAGCGCCCTGTCTGCGATGACCTGATAACGCTGCTGCTTGTCCTTTATGCGCTCGCCGATATCGGGGAGAATTCCCATAT
Source organism: Oscillospiraceae bacterium (assembly GCA_051881735.1). GTDB lineage: Bacteria > Bacillota > Clostridia > Oscillospirales > Ruminococcaceae > UMGS363. Next base: position 2,308 of record JBJEQL010000037.1, on the reverse strand, counting down.
TTGCGCCCATCGGCTGAAAGTTTTCGACTGTTTCATCGGAGATATAAGCCGAAAGCGCACCGAGCATCGTTTCGCATGGGAGTTTAAGCGGCGGCTTGCCCATGAGCTTTCGTGCCATATTCTTTCCTGCAAGTATTCCGCTTGCCGCCGATTCCATATAGCCTTCTACGCCCGTTATCTGACCGGCAAAGAAAATTCTTCCGTCCGAGCGCAGCGAAAAGTCGCTGTTCAGAAGCTTAGGGGAATTGAGGAACGAGTTTCTGTGCATTACACCGTAGCGTAGAAATTCGGCATTTTCCAGTCCCGGAATAAGCGAAAAAACACGCTTCTGCTCGCCGAATTTGAGATTCGTCTGAAAGCCTACGATGTTATACATCGTTCCCGAGCTGTTTTCCTTTCTCAGCTGTACCACCGCATAAGGACGTTTCCCTGTAACAGGGTCGGTCAATCCGACAGGTTTCATCGCACCGTAGCGCATGGTTTCCTCTCCACGCTTCGCAAGAACTTCTATCGGCATACAGCCCTCATAAACTGTGAAGCTGTCGTTCTTGTTGTGAAGATCTTGGGGAATCTTCTGACGATCAAAATCATGCAGCGGCGCAGATTCGGCGTTTATTATCGCATTATAAAATGTGAGATATTCTTCCTTTGTGAACGGACAGTTGATGTAGTCGTCATCACCTCTGCCATAACGTGCGGCAAAGAACGCTCTGTTCATATTGAGCGACTCAAAGGAAACTATCGGAGCGGCTGCGTCATAAAAGCTGAGATATCCGCCGCATAAACGGCTTATGCTCTCCGCAAGTCCGTCCGAGGTAAGAGGACCTGTCGCAATTATAACATTGCCGTCGGGAATTTCCGTGACCTCTTCGCTGTGCAGAGTGATATTCGGGTGCGACTTTATCTTTTCCGTCACAAGGTCGGAGAAAAGCTTTCTGTCCACCGCAAGCGCACCGCCTGCAGGAACTGCAGTTTCCTCTGCGCAGGGAACTGTCAGCGAGCCTAAGCGCCGCATCTCCTCTTTGAGCAGTCCTGCCGCCGAGTTCACTCTTGAAGCTTTGAGCGAATTTGAGCAGACAAGCTCCGCAAAGCCTTCGTATTTATGCGCAGGAGAGAACTTTTTGGGCTTCATTTCATACAAGTCAACGCTTATACCCGATTCCGCAAGCTGCCATGCCGCTTCGCAGCCTGCAAGACCTGCACCGATAACTTTAACGTTATTCATAATTTTATTTATCCTTGAAAACCTTTGGATTTTGTGCATATAATTCGATGTAGCCGCAATTCGGGCAGCCGAAGCAGTCAACACCGCTGAATCTGTCGCCGTCAAGCAGCTTTTTGTTCGGGTTCATCACGTTCAGCACACCGCCGACAGCAGCCGATACATCAGCTTTTTTCATTTCTGTTTTACACTTCGGACATTCCATAATTTCAGCTCCTTTTAACTCATATTATCTTTACGATATGACTGTTTAAATAAAAAGCAATACCATCAAAATTCCACTTTTCACTTTCAGCTTTCCAAATTGAAAAACTCCACTCTCAACTCTTAACACTTCAAACTACCAAAAAAACTTTGGTTTTATTTCTCCTTTTTGACCGCAACCTCATATCCGCAGCCGTCCTTAAGGCAGAACAGTTTTCCGCCCTTCTTGAACAGTGTGGTTCCGTCGTTGCACTTCGGGCATTTATCGGAAACGGGAGTATCCCATGTCATAAAGTCGCAGTTCGGATTATCCTCACAGCCGAAATACTTCTTGCCCTTTTTGGACTTCTTCTGGAGTACCTTTTTGCCGCACTTGGGGCATACGCCGCCTGTCGGCTTGATTATCTTCTTTGTGTTTGTGCATTCGGGGAATCCCGAGCAGGCAAGGAACTTTCCGAAGCGTCCTATTTTTATTACCATAGGCTTGCCGCATACGTCGCAGACCTCGTCGGTTTCTTCATCGGGGACTTTGATGCGCTTTCCGTCCATATCGGTTTCAGCCTTTTTGAGCGTTGCGTCAAAATCATCGTAGAAGTCGTGCAAAGTCTGAACCCAGTCAGCTTCGCCCGTTTCGACCTTATCGAGATTGCTCTCCATATTCGCCGTAAACTTTGTATCAACGATATGCTTGAAGTGGTCTTTCATGACCTGAGTTGTGACCTCTCCAAGACCTGTCGGTTTAAGCTGCTTTCCGTCACGCTCAACATAGAAACGGTTCGTTATAGTCGAGATAGTCGGAGCATAAGTGGACGGTCTGCCGATGCCGTTTTCTTCAAGCGCTTTGATAAGCGTAGCTTCGGTATATCTTGCAGGCGGCTGTGT
>JBJEQL010000036.1:0-5453 GCA_051881735.1 Oscillospiraceae bacterium | reverse complement strand
ATACTGGGGTGTAGCCAAGCGGTAAGGCACCTGACTCTGACTCAGGCATTTCCGGGGTTCAAATCCCTGCACCCCAACCAGTTTTATCCGTTTCTTGTCATGAGAAACGGATTTTTTTATTATACAATAACCAAGAGGAAAAAAGAATGAATTTTTCAAGAAAATCAATAGATATACTTTTTGAACTTAAACTCCGTGACAGCAGGGAATACTATGAGGAGCAGAAGCCTTTGTATAAAAAGGTCATCTCCGAGCCGTTCGCAAAGGTGGCAGAAGAGCTTGCGCCGACTTTTGAAAAGATAGACAGCCAGCTTGTATGCTCTCCGAAATGCGTTTCAAGAGTGCGCCGTGATACAAGATTTACAAGGGATAAATCTCTTTTCCGTGACCATATATGGATAGCTGTGAGCAGACCCCGTGAGCGGCTCGGTAATGCGCTGTCATTCTATTTCTGCATTGAACAGACAGGCTTTTCCTACGGCTGCGGATATTATCAGGCGCCTGCTGATGTTATGGGGAGTCTGCGTGAGCTTATACTGGCTGACGATAAGACCTACAAGGCAGCAATCAAGCTTTTGAAGAATTCGCCCGAATTTGAACTTGACGGAGAGATGTATAAGAAGAACCGCTTCCCGAATGAGAGCGAAGAAAAACAGAACTGGCTCAACCGCAAGGGAATCTCCGTAAATGCTTTGAGCCACGATTATGACCTGCTTTTCAGCGACAGGCTGATACCGTTCCTCAAAGACGAGTTTGAAAAGCTTGCACCGATATACTATCTCCTGCTTAAAGCGGAGGAGAATTCGAGAAAGGAAGACTGAAAATGGAAAAGGAACTTATATATCCACACATTGACCACACAATGCTCAAGGCAGTTTCGACCGAAGCAGATATCGACAAGCTTTGTGAAGAAGCACTTCGGCTCAATACCGCATCGGTTTGTATTCCGCCAAGCTTTATCGCTTATGCAAGGAATAAATTCGGAGAAAAGCTTAATATCTGCACGGTAATAGGTTTTCCTCTCGGATACAATGCGACAGCGGTAAAGGTTTTTGAAGCTCAGTGTGCAATTGCTGACGGTGCTGACGAGCTTGATATGGTCGTTAACCTTGGCGATGTTAAAATGGGGAGATTTGACAAGGTTACAGCGGAGATAGCAGCGTTGAAAAAGGTATGCGGTGACAAGGTGCTTAAAGTCATTATTGAAACCTGCTATCTTGAAAAGCTGGAAAAGATCGCTCTATGCGATTGTGTGACAAACGCTAAGGCGGATTATATCAAGACATCGACAGGCTTTGGCACGGACGGTGCAAGGCTTGAAGATATAAAGCTGTTTAAAAAGCATATCGGAGAAAATGTTAAGATGAAGGCTGCGGGCGGCGTTAAGACCAAGGCTGACCTTGAAGCTTTTCTTGGCGAGGGCTGCGAGAGGATAGGAACCAGCTCGGCGGTGAAGATACTGTCCGAGGAATGATCTGAACAGGAGCGAAGTATGAGCAAGCTGATACATAAACTGCTTAATACGAATATCCGCACAAAGCTTATTGCAATGTTTATCGTTGTAATCGTACCGGTTTTTGCCGCAGGCGTTTATCTTATCATGAACACGATAGGGGTATTGCAGGAAAGCACCGTGAAGGAAGCCTACAAGGACGTTGAAAGCCTGAAAATAAGACTTACCGATACGCTTTACACGACCTCTGCGGCTGCGGAAGTTATCTTCAATGATGAGGATATAAACTATATTTTCAACAACGATATGCACCATGACGAGTATCTGGATTATTATGCGGCGCATCCGATGATAAAGAATTACCTTAATGCCTATTCACAGATATCGGATATAACGTTTTATGTGGATATGGGCGAAGACGCAGACGGATTTTTATATAATATTTCGTTCCAGCGCATAACTTCGCAGATACGCAGTTCCAACTGGTTCGATGAAGCAATGTCCACCAAGGCTCCGATATGGAGGGTTCTCAAAAATCCCTCTGACAGCAAATGCTATCTCAGCTATATTCGTCAGATCATGGACGACGACGGAGAACAGATCGGCGTAATGGTCGTATATGTTAATCAGGACTGGATAGAAACGCTTATGGAGGATGAAGTATTCAATGTTATTTTTGCCGTTCAGAACGGAATGATCTTTTACAGCAATATGCCTGAATACGACATCGGCAAGGTTTTCACAACGTCCGATTTTGAACTGAACGGCATGGAGATAGACCCTGTTGAGCTTACCGGACAATCGGCGCTTACCGATAAAGGCTACACCGTTGCCACTAACTTCAATTATAACTATACAGGCAACTTTTTTCAGATATATCTTGTAAAGCCGTATGCGATTGTGACCGGCGCAACGAAAGAGATATCGTTCGGATATATTTTCTATATCACTTCCTGTTTTCTGCTGTCTTTTCTTATCGCAATACTTTTTACATCATATTTTGTACGAAGGATCCAGTTCCTGCGTGACCAGATGCACCGTGTTACGGTCGGGGATTTTGACTTAAATGAGCAGATAAGCGGCGAGGACGAGATAAACGAGCTTTATAATGACTTGCAGGTCATGGTAAAAAGTATGCAGGAGCTTATGAACGAGGCTTACGAGGCGAAGATACAGACGGAAACATTCAGGCTCAATCAGGTCGAAGCTGAATTCAAAACGCTTGCGAGCCAGATAAATCCGCATTTTCTCTATAACACGCTTGAAACGATACGAATGAAGGCTTATGTCAACAATGACAAGGAAACAGCTGACCTTGTAAAGAAGCTCGGGAAGTTCATGCGCCGCTGTCTTGAAGTAAAAAACAGCATGGTAACGCTTGAATCGGAGCTTGAATTCACGAAAAGTTATCTTGAATTGCAGGGAGCACGTTTCGGTGATAAGGTTTCCTATTCGATAGATAATGAAATTGACGGGAATTATCCTATTCTGCCGCTTGTCATTCAACCTATTGTTGAAAATGCGTTCGTTCACGGCATTGAAAGCAGCAAGAACAACGGCAGGATAGATATAAGCATAAAATATTCGGGAGATAATGTTATAATCGAAGTTGAGGACAACGGACAGGGAATTCCCGATGACAAAATGTCCGAGCTGCGCTGGAAACTTGAAGAAAACGACACCTCTTCGGGCAAGAGTATCGGACTTACCAACGTAAACAAGCGTATAAAGATGTTCCACGGTGAAAACTACGGTCTTTCGTTCAAGAGTCGTATCGGAAAGGGAACCAAGGTGCGCATTACGCTGCCGAGAGAAGTCAAAAACTGATAAAGTGTATAATTTGATGTGGGTTTTATCTGTAAATATCAACAAATTATGAATTTTTATGTAATTATTCTTGACATAGACTTGATAATGAGTTATAATTATATCGGTTGAGTTTAAAAATGGTTGACATATTTTTAAAAAAGGAGGTTTGTTGTTTTGCTTAGAGTTCTGCTTGTGGATGACGAACCGAATGTGCGCCTTGGCGTAAAAATGATGATACCGTGGGACGAACTCGGTCTTGAAGTCATAGACGAGGGCGAGGACGGAGATGACGGACTTAATAAAATACTGATACATGATCCTGACATTGTTATTGCCGATGTGAAAATGCCGGGAATGACAGGCATACAGATGATAGATGCTGCGATAAAAAACGGCTTCAAGGGTAAGGCGGTTATTCTTTCCGGTTACTCGGATTTTGCATACGCAAAGGAAGCAATGTCACTCGGAGTGAAGCGTTTTATCCTTAAACCTGTCGATGAGGACGAGCTTATAGATTGTCTTAAATCGCTTTCAAAGGAGATAATCGCTGAAAAGGAAAGCTCAATAAAGCTGCAGAAGGGCAGCGAATACCTAAACGAAAGTGCAATAAAGGCGCTCTTGGTCGGAGATAGTTCTGTTTCGGACAGCAGTGCGCTTAAAGAATACAGCAGCGGATATAAATTCAACGTTGTTCTTATCAGTTCGACTGAGAAAAACAACTTCGATTCAAGGCAATTCGTGCTTGACAAGATACGCAGGCAGCTTTCCGAAATGGAGAATGTTGAAGCTGTTCCTATCGACCTTAATGGTATGCTTGCCGTTATTTTCAAGGATAATTCGGACGATAGCATACTTGAATGCATGAGCAGGATAAATCTTGATTATCGTGGGAAAGTTTTTTCCGCAATAGGCGAGTCGGTAACAACCGCACGGGAGATATCGGCTTCCTACCGTTCCGCAAATGAGATCTATAACAACCGTTTCCTATATCTGCATTACGGTGTCATATCGGCTGAAAAGATCCGTGAACAATGCGGAGAAAGTGTTCCTGCGCCTGAAGCTATTGCAGCGCAGATATTTCCGTTTATGGAGATCAACGATAAGGACAGGCTTGAAGGTTGTTTTGCACGTTTTCAGGAGTCGCTCTGCAAAAATCGCTTTACCCCCGAGAAGATACGAGTGCTTTGCATTACAACTGTACTGAATACGAAGAGTCTTATCATAAAAAGCGTCGGAGAGAAAAAAGCGGAGCCGTTTAAGGATGACTATATCGTTAGCCAGATAGGCTCGCTTGGCAGCCTGCACGAGATAATCGAGCTTATGAAAAAGGAGTTCACCGAATTTTCCGACAGCGTTTACGGCAGAACGACCAAAAGCACTATGGAGAGGGTCGTTCAGTATATCCACGCAAACTACAATCAGGAGCTTCGCCTTGAAATGCTTGCAAATATCTTCGGCTATAACAGCGCATATCTTGGAAAGGTTTTTCACCAGTATATGGGTGACAACTTCAACAACTATCTTGACAAGATACGCATAACCGAGGCAAAGCGTCTTCTTGCAGAGGACGAATACAAGGTTTATGAGGTTGCGGAGAGGGTCGGTTACACAAACATCAACTATTTCCACAACAAATTTAAGAAGTATGTCGGAGTAAGCCCGCTGAATTATAAAAAAGCCTGTCTTTCCGGTGAAAAGTCCGATGAAGACGAGGAAAAAGACGAAACATAATCTAATAAACTGCCGCATGTTTAACGCCTATATAAAATATGTGGCAGTTTTTGTTGTGATTCTTTACTTCATTTTGGTGCCAAGGACGCAGGTCGGAGTGAAATTAGTATAAAATATTAAAATTTAAAAAAACTCTTGATTTCAGACGAAAAATGTTATATAATTTAAGAGTATGCAAATGGCATTTATTTGCCGTTAATAACGAAAGGAGTCATAGTATGAATTATACTCATGAAGTTGAAACTATGTGCAGCGTCAAGCAGGGCGTAGCACACGGCTGCGCACCTATTCCCGAAGAAGCAAAATGGGTCAAAGCTAAGGATGTCAAGGACATTTCCGGCTTTACTCACGGTATCGGCTGGTGCGCTCCTCAGCAGGGTACCTGCAAGCTTTCCCTTAATATCAAGGAAGGCGTTATTCAGGAAGCTCTCGTTGAAACTATCGGCTGCTCCGGTATGAC
>JBJEQL010000035.1:0-5480 GCA_051881735.1 Oscillospiraceae bacterium | reverse complement strand
TTTTCCACGCTGTCGCAGGCGATGATATGTCCGTCACGGATAACAGCCGCCCGTGTACAGTTATGCTCAATTTCGGACAGAATATGGCTTGACATAAATATCGCTGCGCCCGAATTGTGACGTTCACGCAGGATATCGAAGAATTCTTTCTGCATCAGAGGGTCAAGTCCGCTTGTAGGTTCGTCCAGAACGATAAGCCGTGGCTCGTGCTGCAAAGCGCAGACTATTGAAACCTTTTTGCGGTTGCCGAATGAAAGCTCCTCAACTTTTCTGGACGTATCAAGCTGAAGCCGTTCGCAAAGTTCCTCTGCGATTTTTTTGCAGTCCTTTTTGCGCAGGTCAGCCGATAACTTTATTACGTCGCGGACTTTCATTCCATGGTAAAACATCGACTCGGACGGAAGATATCCTACATCGGCAAGGAGTTCCTGCCTGTTTGTTTTTATGCTTTTTCCGAAAATAAAAGCGTCGCCGCCCGATGGGAAGATCAGTCCGAGCAGGCTGCGTATAGTCGTGGATTTTCCTGCGCCGTTCGGGCCTATGAAGCCGAAGAATTCACCTTCGTCAACGGCAAGGTCAACGTTTTCAATGCCGCGCTTTTTGCCGTAAAATTTCATAAGCTTTTCCGTTTTAATTGCTGTCATAACATCAGTCCTTCTTTAAGAATATGCTTTTCCAAAACTCCATCATTTTGGTGAAGTCCGCTTCCATTTTATCAATATCCGTATCGCCTCGCTGCAAAGCTTCCCACATATATCCCTCCGAAGCAAGGAACATTTCTCGGTACATCATTTCAAGGTCGATACCGGGTACAAACTGCTCAGATCCGAAGTTCAGCCTTGCGCTGTCTGTTTTGAAGTTGAAATGTTTGTCGCAGCTTGTACGGACAGCGGCACTTATTTCGGGATCCTTTTCATAAAATGCCTTTAATGAGAAGAAAGCCATATCGGGATATTTCCTCATAAGTGAGATCTTGGCTTTAAGACCCTTTTCCATGCTTTCAAAAAGCCCGTCGCCTGCATAGCAGCCATATTCTGCGAGCGCTTTCACGGTGACCTCCGCACACTTTTCCCATAGGAACAGGTACAGATCTTTTTTGTTCCGAAAATAATAGAACAGCAGTGATTTGCTTATACCTGCATCCGCCGCAATCTCGCTCATCGGACTGTTTTTGTAGGAATTCCGTGCAAACACACGAAAGCCTGCATTGATGATCGCCTGCTGCTTTGCTTCGGGAAGAGAATAGAATTTCTCGTTCATATTACACCCTTTTCTTTTCATTGAACTATCGGTCAAAAGGTAAGTGCTAATAAAATCGTTTCTGCCTTTTTTTAAATATACTCAAAGGTGGAAACTCGTATATTTTGAAAAACGTCGAAACGATTGCTTCGCATTAATTACCTATTACTTATTAATTATAGATCCATTGACCGATTTTGTGAAGACCCTATTGTAAAAAAAAACGGCTAAACTCTCGCTTAGCCGTTAAATTATTTAAGCAAATCTGATAGTTCCCGAGCTTACAGCCTTTTCTTCGCCGTTTTCGCAGCGAACAAGCAGTCTGCCTTTGCTGTCGATACCGAAGCAGTCTGCTGTAAAAAGTTCGTCCCCTTGTGTTACGGTTATCTTTTTGCCGATAACATTGGAACGGCGAACATATTCTTTCATAAATTCTCCGTCGTCAATGTGTTCAAGTTGTTCTTCAAGGCAGTTCAGTACTTCCGCTGCAAGCATATTTCTTGAAACATTGTGATGAAGCTCCATTTTGATAGAGGTCGCAGTATTGGCAAGCTCCTCGGGGAAAGAGGAGTTCTGGACGTTTATGCCGATACCGATGACCGCATATTCAAGTCCGCCCTGCTCAACGTCAATAGCGGCTTCTGTGAGTATCCCGCATACTTTTCTGTCGTTTATATAAATATCATTGACCCATTTTATCTGACATTCAAGTTCCGGAGCGACCCTTTCGATAGCTTGTGCAACAGCGACCGCAGCGCAGCTTGTGACGAGCAGCGAACTGTCAATAGAAAGCTTCGGACGGATAATAACGCTCATATAAACACCCATTCCGAGTGGAGAATGAAATTTTCTGCCGAGCCTGCCCTTGCCGCCGGTCTGTATCTCGGCTATTACCGTTGTTCCGTGAACTGCGCCGTAGTGAGCGGCTTCTTTGGTGAAGGAGTTGGTGGAATCTATCTCACGGTAAACATCAAGCTTTTTTCCGAGCGCCTTTGTTTTGAGATAAGGTCTTATAGCCTGTTCGCTGATAAGGTCGTTGGATTCTTCCAGGCAGTAGCCACGGTTTGTAACAGCCGAAATGGAATAACCCTCGCTGCGCAGCGAGTTGACAGCTTTCCATACAGCGCCTCGTGTAACGCCGACAGTATTTGAAATTTTAGTTCCGGAAACTGTTTTTCCTTTGTTTGCCTCAAGAACGGCAAGTACCCTGTCTTTTAATGCCATTATTTACACCCTTATGAAATACGGGCAAGCTCTGAACACGCGTTGCCCTTTTTTTATGATATGTATTAATATTAAAATTATACATCATTTATGTGAACGATTCTATCACAAATAATGTACTAAATCATAATATAGAGTAAATAAGGGGATTTGGAGAGTGGATAATTAAACTATGTTTAATGTTTTCGGAGCCATAAGGCTTTTTCTGCTTATTATTGCTGTGTCTGCTGACGGGTTCTGTTCCGCATTCGGACTGGGTGCTTCGGGTATAACAATACCGCCGAGATCAGCCGCAGTCATAAGTGCGTCCGGTTCAGCATTTCTTGCGCTGTCAGCAGCGTTCGGCGGCGCAGCGGTGAGATTCATCCCAAACGGCGTTTGCGGAATTGTTTCAAGCGTTATATTGGTGCTTTTAGGCATTTTCAATCTTTTCCATAAATCGTTTGAAAAGTTAGGTGAAAAGCTGCCCGAAAAATCGAAACTTAGAGTGTATTTTTCGGACGAAGCCGCAGACTGCGACAAATCGAAAGATATCTCCTGTAAAGAAGCGCTTGTGCTTTCGGCTGCACTTTCGGCAGATTCGCTCGCAGCAGGACTTGGAGCTGGTTTAGGTTCAATTCCTATCGTCCCGATAGCTGTTTTGTCATTTCTTGTGGAGTTTTGCTTTGTAACATGCGCAAATGTGCTTGGAAAAAAAGCAGCCTGCGGCAAAACGCCAAGAAAGCTTGATTTTCGCTGTCTTTGCGGTGGACTGCTGATTGCAATAGCAGTTTTCAAAGCGTGAGGAGTGTTTTGAGTGTGGAGTTTGGAGTTTGGAGAGTGGAGTTAATTCCGAATCTAATAAACTCCAAACTCCACTCTCCACACTCCAAACTCTTATCGGTTACTTTCGTATAAATTCTCTGTCCTGATCGGGTATTCCGGCTTCATCCGAAACGTATCTCTCCACCTTCATGTGTAATACTAAAAATAGTATTGCGATAAGGTCGATAATTCCGAATTACGAATTTCGAATTCCGCATTAACTCCAAACTTCACTCTCCACACTCCAAACTCTCTTTTAAGCGTCCGAGAACTACCGCACTTATGCCTTCAACTTCATAATCGCCCTCAACGGTACGGCAAGGTTCTGTACCTGCATAATTTGCGTCAACATAAACGCCGTATTTTCCGAAAGCGTGAAGCTTTACAGGGTAGTTGTTCGGGTTGAAGAATACCACTATCTCTTCAAGACTTTCATCGCCCTTGAGCAGGAAGCCAACAACGTGCTGCGGAAGATTATCAAGGAAATAAAGATTTTCAGCAACAGCGGCGTTGTCATACATTCTGAATGCATTGTGCGCTTTTCTAAGTGCGATAAGTCCCTTGTAATAGTTGAAAACGTCCTTGAACTCGGATTTTCTGTTCCATTTAAGGCTGTTGATAGCGTCAGGGGATTTGTAGCTGTTATGGTCGAATACCGAACCGCCGGGGAAAGGCTTTGAACGCAGGAATTCCTGTCCTGCCTGGAAGAACGGAATACCCTGTGAAAGGAAAACCATTGCTGCGGAAAGCTTGTCCATGCGTATTCTTGTTTCAACGCTGTCGGTAGAATTGGTGTAGTAAAGCTTGTCCCAAAGGGTGAGGTTGTCATGCGCTTCAACATAGTTTACGGTCTGAGCAGGGGTGCTTGTCCATGAGTATTTTTCCATATTCGGAAGCTGCGGATGCGGAATTCTGCCCGAGATGATTTCCTTAACATTTTCTTCATTGCCCGATGCGCCGTTGACAAAGCCTTTTGTCTTGTTTTCAAAGTTGTTTCCCTTGACTGTATCACGGAAATCATCGCTGAAATAGCCTGCATTCGGGGTGAAACGTGCGTTGAGCTTCATGCAGCGCTGTTCCCAAGGAAGCGGAGTATCTGAGCCTGTCCAGCCCTCACCGTACATGATGACGTTCGGGTTTATAGCATGGAGCTTTTCATAAGCCATGTTTATCGTTTCCTGATCGTAAAGTCCCATAAGGTCGAAACGGAAACCGTCTATCTTGTATTCGGTCATCCAGTAAACAAGGCTGTCGAGGATATATTTTCTTACCATTGCACGTTCGGTTGCAAGTTCATTTCCGCAGCCTGAACCGTTCGCATAAACATTGCGTTCACCGTTCCATTGACGGTAGTAATATTCGGGGAAGGTCTTTGTAAAGCAGGAATCGGCTGTTCCTGCGGTGTGGTTGTAAACAACGTCCATAATAACGCCGATGCCTGCTTCGTGAAGTGCGTATATAAGGCGTTTAAGCTCGGCAACACGGGTCTTTCCGTCAAAGGGATTGGTGGAATATGAACCCTCGGGGACGTTATAGTTCAGCGGATCATAACCCCAGTTGAATTGAGGACGGTGTACATCTGTTTCATCAACGGTAACATAGTCGAATATAGGCATAAGCTGAACGTGCGTAACGCCGAGTTCTTTCAGGTGGTCAATGCCTACGCTGTCGCCGCTGTCGTTGACAAGTCCTTTTTCGATAAAAGCAAGAAATCTGCCCTTGTAGCAGAAGTGACCGCTTTCGTCAATGGAAAAATCACGAACGTGAAGCTCATAAACGCAAGCGTCTGTATAGTGATCGAGCTTTACATAGTTCTGATTGTCCCAGCCTGCCGGATTAAGCTTTGAGGTATCGAGAACCATTCCCATTGCGCCGTTTGCGCCTGCGGATCTGGCATAAATATCGATAGTTTCCTGCTCAATTCCGTCATTTGTTACGATATAAGTGTAGTAAACGCCGTCAAGGTCACCGAAAACTGTTTTTGACCAAACGCCTTTCTTGTTTTTGGTCATCGGAAGATGACGGTAAGGTTTTTCATCACGGCAGGTGTGGTAAAGGCAGATCGCAACATTGTCTGCAAGCGGTGCCCATACCTTGAATTCGGTTTTTTCGGGAGTATAAACAGAACCTAAATCGCTGCCGTCATAAGCATATTTCTTGTCAATATCAGAAAACACAAAGAACACCTCGTTGTTTTATTTTTTCGGGGATAC
>JBJEQL010000034.1:0-5511 GCA_051881735.1 Oscillospiraceae bacterium | reverse complement strand
CCTTTTACAATAAATCTCACAAAACTTTCATCTTTCTGAACATGAAAATACTCAACAGTTCTGGTGCAGTTTTCTTTAATGTTGGAAGTTCCGCAGAATGATGTAAAATCGTGCGTCCCTACAAAAGCCTGCGCACATCTGTCAAGCAGCTGCAAATCAAATTTATAGGGATAATGCAGCGCAAGATCGGAATAGAACGGATTTTTTGTCGGACTGTTTAAAAGAAGATAAACATATTCTTTTCCGATGCAGGAAAAACGTGCATGAAAATCATCGCTGACTTCTTCGCAGGAATGAACAGCGATATCATCGGGCAGAAGTGAGTTTATCCCTCTTATGATATTATTGCAGGGGATAGGGTGTTCTGTTTTAAAGTTAAAGCAGAATTCGTTGGCGTGTACGCCTTTATCGGTTCGGGAGCAGCCGTTAACTTTAACATCTCCATGCGTAAGATAAGAAAGGCGCTGTTCAAGGATATCCTGTATAGCAACAGCATTGTTCTGGCTTTGAAAACCATGGTATGCCGTACCTCTGTATGACATTGTGCATTTTAAATTACGCATAGGCTTCTCCTATTAGCCGAAAATAATATTCATCAGAATAACTGCGTCAAGGAAAATGAATGATAAGCCGAGTGCTGTATAATCAGCCGGAGTTGATTTAAGCTCCTTCAGACGAGTTCTTCCGTCGCCGCCGTGATAGCAGCGGCATTCCATAGCAAGTGCAAGTTCTTCAGCACGGCGGAATGCAGAAACAAAAAGAGGGATAAGGATAGGCGTAAGAGCCTTCGCACGCTGCAAAACATTTCCGCTTTCCATATCTGCTCCACGAGCCTTCTGCGCAGACATAATTTTGTCCGTTTCCTCGATCAGAGTAGGAATAAAACGAAGCGCTATTGTCATCATCATCGCAAGCTCATGAACAGGAAGATGTATCTTTGCAAGAGGTGACATGATCCTTTCGATAGCATCGGTGAGCGTGATAGGCGATGTCGTATAGGTAAGCAGCGAAGTACCCATAATAAGCGCAATGATCCTGACTATCATAAATCCCGAGGTTATTAATCCCTCGTATGTTATCTTAATGAATCCGATTTTAAAAAGAGTTACACCGTCAAGGAAAAAAAGATTTAAAACCGTCGTGAAAACTATAATGGGAATTATAGGCTTGATGCTCTTTAGCATAAGCTTGAACGGTATCTGTGAAAGCAAAAACGATATCAGCATGAAAACACAGCTGATAAGCAGCCCCAGAAAATTATCTGCGCAAAAAAGCGATACAATAAAAACTGCGGTGATTATTATTTTAAACCTCGGGTCAAGACGATGAACGACTGATTTTCCGGGGAAATATTGTCCGATTGTGATATCCTTAAGCATTTAGCGATCTCCTATGTTCAGCAAGATATTCCTTGATGGTTTTAACGGCGAATTCGGTAGTATAAACGTCGGAACGAATGTCAATGCCTTTTTCACGCAGCGCAAGGAAAACCTTTGTAACCTGCGGAACAGAAAGACCGATCTTTGTAAGCTCGTCCGCTTGCGTGAAAACCTTTGGGGGAGTGTCGTAACAGAAAACCTCTGCATGATTCATAACAAGAATTTTGGTTGCAAACCGAGCAACATCCTCCATGCTGTGAGAAACGAGAAGAACGGTAGATTTTGTCTGCCTGTGATATTCTCTTATCTGATCAAGGATAATATCTCTGCCCTTAGGGTCAAGTCCGGCTGTCGGTTCATCAAGGATAAGAACCTTTGGCTGCATTGCCATTACACCTGCAATTGCAACACGGCGTTTCTGACCTCCGGAAAGCTCAAACGGTGATTTTTTGAGGTTTTCTCTGCCAAGTCCGAGCAGGTCTGTGATATTGTATATTCTTTTTTCGATTTCCTTATCGTCCAGTCCCATATTTTTCGGACCGAATGCAATATCTTTGTATACTGTTTCTTCGAATATCTGATATTCGGGATATTGGAAAACAAGACCTACATTAAAGCGGACATCACGCAGTTTTACGTCCTTGCTCCATATATCCTCTCCGTCAATATAGACCTTGCCTGATGTGGGTTTTATAAGTCCGTTTAAATGCTGGATAAGGGTTGACTTGCCTGAACCTGTGTGTCCGATAATGCCGACAAGTTCGCCCTCTTCAATTTCAAGATTGACATTGTTTACAGCAGTTTTCTCAAATGGAGTTCCCATGCTGTAAGTATAAGTCAAGTTTTCGGTTTTAATAATTGCCATTAAAGAACTTTCCTTTCAAATGAAATACATTTCACGATAACGGATAATGTTTTCTTAAACTGAAACGACTCAACAAGATGCTTTTTTTATTGATATGAGAGTAAAGAAGTTTACTATCGGGATAAGTGAGCCAATTATGTAAAGAACGGTCTTGCCTGTGGTGAATTCTCCCGATTTTTTCATCCTGACTGTGGCGCAGATCGAAACAACAGCCGCAGCAGTAAATGTCATGCCAAATCCGAAGCAGCACATTATCATTCCTAATATCTGCGGAAGGCAGGAAATGACAGCTATTACAGCAGCAGATGACAACAAATATCCTGCAGCGGCTATCAATAGCAGAAATGCAAACGGTACTATTAATGTAAGAAAGATCAGAATGCCACAGATCATTATCGCAGCTACAGCTAGATCAAAAATTTCGGGGAGTTTCGGTATGATCTGCGCAAAATATATGACAAATCCTGCCATGAACAATAATGAGCATACATCTATGATTATTCCGCAAGTGGAAATATAACCAGCACAATTTTTGCGATAGTCCGAAGCAAGCGAGCCTGTAAACTCCTTTGAGTATTCAGACAGTTCTTCCGTTAAAGGATATTTCAAAACCTTTATCATCCCGATAACTACAGCTATCGCTCCAACAAAAGCAATAAAGATAGGAAGAAAAATATCTGTTGATGGTTTTATGAGCGGTTTCAGATTCTCGTATTGCTCCAAACTGCCTTGATAATCGGAAAGCTCCGAAAAGATCCCACCGTATTTCCTTTCAACAAGCTTTTCTTGTATGAAAGCAAATACGCCGAGAATAGGCAATCCGAGCATAAATGCTGTTTTCACCGTATTTGGCATAGTTTTTCTGCCTTTTAATGGGAATACTATCACAAGTGTCAGATAAACCGCTGTAAAAATAATTGATAAAACCATATCCTTTACCTCCGAAGTGTCACTTTATTTGTCTAGGGATACGCTGATTAAAGCGAAGCGTTCGTTTCGCCGTTTTGAAAAATGTACGAATTTCCGTCTTTGAGGACATTTTGAAAAACGGCAGAAACGTATTAATCAGCGTTTCCCTAGTATTCTTATAAGTGCGTCAACACATTCGTCTTCTTTTATAATATGCGTATCGGACGGAAATCCCTCTTTGCCAAGCATATACATAAGCTCCGTTACCTGCGGAACATCAAGTCCGAGTGCTTTCATCTTTTCGACCTGCGAGAAAATATCCTTAGGAATACCTTCCATAATGATTTTTCCATTGTCCATAACAATAATTCTGTCAGCAAGAGCAGCTTCATCCATATAATGCGTGATAATAACGATCGTTATGCCGAAATCCTTATTGAGCTTTCGGATAGTTTTCATTACTTCTTTTCGTCCGTTCGGGTCAAGCATCGCAGTAGGTTCGTCCATAACGATACAGTCGGGTCGCATAGCGATAATACCTGCAATTGCAACACGCTGCTTTTGACCGCCTGAAAGCTGACTCGGAGAGTGTTCACGATATTCATACATATTTACAGATTTAAGCGCATCATCAACACGCTTCCTCATCTCTTCCTGAGGAACGCCCATGTTTTCAAGTGCAAAAGCAACGTCCTCTTCAACGATCGTTGCAACTATCTGATTATCGGGATTTTGAAAAACCATGCCGATATGCTGACGAATATCAAATATCCTTGCTTCATCAGCGGTATCAATACCGTTTGAATATACTTTCCCTTTATTCGGAATAAGTATCGCATTCATGTGTTTTGCAATAGTTGATTTTCCCGAACCGTTATGACCTAAAACAGCAACAAATTCGCCTTTTTTTATCGTCATTGAAACATCTTTAAGAATAAGTGCAGCTTCTTCTCCGCTTTCGGGATCAGCCGGATAGGAAAACTCAACATTTTCCGCAATCAATATGTTTTCCAAATTGCACCTCCGATTTTATATATTGTAAAGCTGCCGGAAGCTGTATGCTGCAACAATAAGCAGTAAAGCTCCCACAACGATATATGTTATTTTTACAGCCTTGTATTCTTTGCCCGTAAGGGGAGTCCCCATTTTTGATGTAAAAGCTTGTCCCTTTCCAATTATCCCTGCAATAATAAAATAAACCCCACCTATCAATGCAAGAAATGCCATAAAAACCTCCGTTAGTCTTTTGTCCAGACTGCGGTAGAACCACAGGGGAGAGTAAAGCTGCTTTCCTTTACAGGCAAGCCTATCTCATCTGCCGAAACCTTTCCCCCGAATTTTGCAGCAACAGTTTCACCAAGAAGATATGCCATAACCGACGGTGAAAGACCTGTTGTATAGCTGTTTAAAAGGAAGAAAAGAGGGTCGTCACTTAAAACGCCTGTGCAGAGCTTTACAAGATCGTAAATGCAGTCTTCAAGCTTCCAAACTTCCTGATTAGGACCTCTTCCGTAAGACGGTGGATCCATTATTACTGCGTCATATTTGCGTCCGCGTTTTATCTCACGGGCAACAAATTTTTCACAGTCGTCAACGATCCAGCGTATAGGCTTGTCGGAAAGTCCCGAAGAAGCAGCGTTATCTCTGGCCCATTGAACCATGCCCTTTGAAGCGTCAACATGACAAACCGAAGCGCCTGCATTCGCACAAGCGAGCGTTGCACCGCCCGTGTAGGCAAAAAGATTGAGCACATTTATCGGACGTCCTGCATTTTTTATAAGCTCCGACATAAAGTCCCAGTTAACTGCTTGTTCGGGGAAAAGTCCGGTATGCTTAAAACCGGTAGGACGAATGTTGAATTTGAGGTCGCCGTAAGAAATTAACCAGCTTTCGGGGATTTTTTTAGCAAAATCCCAGTGACCGCCGCCCTTTTCAGAGCGGTGGTAATGACCGTGGGCATTATTCCAGAGAGGTGACTTATGACCGGTTTTCCATATTATCTGCGGATCGGGACGGATCAAAACAACGTTTCCCCATTTTTCAAGCTTTTCGGAATCAGAGCAGTCGATAAGCTGATAATCCTTCCAGTTGTCTGCTGTTCTCATATTTTAAAGTTTCCTTTCGCTCATTGTTCAGCCGAAGTACAGCGTTCCTTGATCTTATCAGCGATCTTTACAGCCATATCATTGATAACATCAAAATGCTTTCCTTCTATCATAACACGGATAAGCGGTTCTGTACCGCTCTCACGGACAAGAATTCGTCCGGTCGTTCCGAGAAGTTTCTGATTTACCGATATTATCTCTTCAATTTCGGAATCATTCTTCCATTTTTCTTTCCATTCGTTAGTGATCTTTA
>JBJEQL010000033.1:0-5521 GCA_051881735.1 Oscillospiraceae bacterium | reverse complement strand
CCTCATGAAGGCAAGATATCGGAGCAGCCCGAGCAAAGCACAATATAAACACAACATAAGTACAAGGTAAACACAACACAGACACAACATAAAATCATAACGAACAAATCCATGCCCTCCCTTTAAGAGCTGTCGGGTTAGGACACTTCTCCGAAATTTACGATTTTCAAATTTCGGAGAAGTGTCCTAAGCGAATTTTATCATCCGCCCCCGAAAAATACCCCAAAAAACCCCCAAAAAATGGGATCCGCAAAAAATGTCGTATGGTAACAGGGGAGTTATGTTGTGTTTATCTTGTGTCAAGCATATAAAAAAGAAAATCATTTCAATAAAAACCCCCCTCAGGTTAGGACACTTCTCCGAAATTTACCACTTTCCAAATTTCGGAGAAGTGTCCTGCAAATTTCGGAGAAGTGTCCTACAAATTTCGGAGAAGTGTCCTACAAATTTCGGAGAAGTGTCCTAACCCGACATGAAAAAACATCGTATTTAAGCGGGTTTGAGGGCAATAAAATTTTCCTAATATATTAATATCTTAAGATATTAATAACCGGCGACCTTTTTTTGACAAGCTCGCCGGTTTATGCTAATATAAAAATACAGAAATTACCATTTAAAAATTTCCATTTAAAAAGGAGAATTCTTTTAATGACCCCACAGGAGATCAAAGCTCATATTCATTCACAGTCAGAGCTTCCTTTTCTTAAAAAGGACAAAAGGGGAAAGGGATACATCTGCCCCTGCTGCGGCAACGGTTCGGGAAGCTCGGGGGACGGCATAATGAGAATACCCCTGTCCGTTTCCTACAAATGCTTCAAGTGCGGGGAATCGGGGGATGCCTTTTTCTGGCTGGGCAAGGCCATGGGCATCGACAGCTTCAGCGCACAGCTGGAGGAGGCTGCCCGCATCTATGGGCTGACCTATGATAAAACGGCAGACAAAAAAACCGTCAAAGAAAAAAAGGCAGCTTCCAAGGTTCTCCGCAAGCAGCAGGCTACTGTTTTCTCTTCAGATGATGACAAGACCGCAGAATATATAAACAGCTGCAAAAATGCGGTACATAATACCGACTATTTCTCCCTCAGGGGGATATCCTCCGAAATGATCAAAAAATTCGGACTGGGCTATGATCCGGAATTTTCCGAGGGCACAGGAAAATTCCGCTGGAAAGCAGTCATAATCCCCACCTCAAGCAGCACCTATGAGGCAAGAAATACAGAGATCGAGCCTAATTCCGCAGACAGATCCGGATATAAATGCAGAAAACACGGCAGATCCCATATATTCAACGGCTCTGTGCTTGAGAGCGAGAAGGAAAAGCCTGTTTTTATCACAGAGGGCTGCTTTGACGCTATGAGCATTATCCAGTGCGGAGGACAGGCAGCGGCATTGGGGGGAATATCAAATATTGTTCTGCTGGCAGCTGCTCTTGACAAAGTGACCCCTTCTGTTCCCCTCATAATCGCTCTTGACAATGACGAGGCGGGAAGGGCTGCTTCGGAAAAGCTTTCCCGGAAACTGACGCAGCTGGGTATTTCCTATATAGACGGCTCTGTTGTTTCGGGAAAATATCACGATCCCAATGACAGGCTGATAAATGACAGGGAAGGCCTTGAAGCGGCGGTTTCCGAGCTGTCGGACAGGGCAATGGAACGAAGCGCTCCCGGAAACGAGCAGAGAGAGCAGTATCTGCGCACCAGCGCTTATTACTCTATCAAAGAACTGAAAGAGCATATAAGAAAAAATGCCCTTCGTCCTGCGCTCAGTACAGGCTTTTATCAGATAGATAATGAACTTGGCGGGGGAATATATACGGGTCTTTATGTTATCGGTGCGGTGTCCAGTCTGGGAAAGACTACTTTTTCTCTGCAGCTGGCGGACAATCTGGCGAAAAAAGGGACTGACGTTCTGTTTTTCTCTGTGGAGCAAAGCAGATTTGAGCTAATGGCAAAAAGCATCAGCCGTGAGACCTTTTCGGTGTGCCGCAGCCGTAAGCTCAATATATCCAATGCAAAGAGCAGTCTTGATATTCTGAGCGGCGGAAAATACAGCAGTTTCAGCGAGACCGAAAGATCTGTGACAGAAGCGGCATTCGGGGCATATGAGAGCTATTCCGGGCATCTCTTCATTTATGAGGGTGACGGTACCATCTCCGTTGAAAGTATCCGCGAAAAGGTAAAGGATTATATTGCATATACGGGCAATAAAGAGCCTGTGGTGTTCATTGATTATCTTCAGCTGCTCAGCTGCGATGACGACAGGGCAACGGACAAGCAGAGGACAGACCGCAATATCACATATCTGAAGCAGCTTTCCCGGGATTTTGATATTCCCGTTATCGCAGTTTCCTCTCTTAACAGGCAGAATTATTCCGAAAAGATAAATATGGCGGCATTCAAGGAGTCGGGAGCTATAGAATACGGCTCGGACGTGCTTATCGGCCTGCAGCTCAAGGGTGCGGGGGAGAAAGACTTTGATATAAATGCAGCCAAGGCAAAGGATCCGAGAGAGGTTGAATTTACGGTCATAAAGAACAGAAACGGAAAAATAAGCGAGCAGGGGATAATGCTTGACTATTATCCCCGGTTCAATTGCTTCATAGGGCTTCTTGATCCTTATGACAAGTGACAAAGAAATTTGTAAAGGAGCTTTGAAATGTACGATTATCTTGTTGTAGGCAGCGGATTGTACGGTGCTGTATTTGCTCAGAGAGTCAGGGCAGCGGGGAAGTCTGTGCTGGTGATCGAGAAGCGTTCCCATGTGGGAGGAAATATATACACCGAAAACATAGAGGGGATAAACGTCCACAGGTACGGCGCCCATATTTTTCATACCAATGACAAGGGAGTATGGGAATATATAAACCGCTTTGCAGAGTTTAACCGCTTTACAAACAGTCCTGCCGCAAATTATAAGGGCGAGATCTTTTCATTGCCCTTCAATATGTACACGTTCAATAAAATGTGGGGCGTGGTCACTCCCTGTGAGGCGGCAAAAAAAATAAAGGAGCAGAGCTCGGAAATAAGAGGGGAGCCGAAGAACTTAGAAGAACAGGCTGTTTCTCTGGTGGGACGGGATATTTATGAAAAGCTTGTAAAGGGTTATACGGAAAAGCAGTGGGGACGGGATTGCAGTGAGCTTCCTCCCTTTATCATAAAAAGGCTGCCCGTTCGCTTCACTTATGACAACAATTATTTTAATGCCCGCTATCAGGGGATACCCGTGGGAGGATATACAAAGCTTTCGGAAAAGCTTCTTGAAGGGATCGAGGTCCGTCTGAACACCGATTATCTCGAGCACAGGCCGGAGCTTGAGAATATTGCCCGCAGAATAGTTTATACGGGACCTGTTGACGCATATTTCGGCTACAGGGCGGGATATCTTGAATACCGCTCTGTCAGATTTGAAGATGAGGTGCTGGATATACCGAATTTTCAGGGCAATGCAGTGGTAAATTACACCGACAGGGAAACGCCCTGGACAAGGATAATAGAACACAAATGGTTTGAGCCTGATACCGGCGAAAACGGAAGCTGCGGACATAAAACGGTCATCAGCAGAGAATACAGCTCCGAATGGAAGCCGGGAGATGAGCCTTATTATCCCATAAACGACGAAAAGAACAATGCTCTTTATGCCGGATATAAAAAGCTGGCGGAGGGAGAAAAAAATGTGATCTTCGGCGGCAGACTGGGCGAGTATAAATATTACGACATGGACAAGGTCATAAGGGCTGCTCTTGATATGAGCGAAAAGGAGCTTGGGAAAGAGCCTTGATATTATTTCACATAATAAAAATTATGCGAAATAATAGGAGCGAGAATAGTTAAGATACAAAATAAATTTGATGAATTTGTAAAAAAATTAGAAAATGCCTATAGACAAATCCGAAAAAATATGGTATAATAAATAAAATTATCCATTATCATGAGATGTTATGGGTAAAATTGATCAAAAAAAAGAGGGAAGCAAATGAAATCATTCAAAAAAGTCATCAGTATATTGTCTGCTGCAGTATTTGCTTTAACTGCGGTGCCTTTTGCTGCAAGCGCAGAGGATCAGCCTTCTGTATACCCTCAAGAGGTAACTGCTGTCACAGATGGATCAAATAAACCTGCTGCTCCTGCTTTTGCGGAAGGTCTCGCCGACACAGCTTTAAGGGAGACCTGCGGCTTAGGCTGTATCGATCCTGTTGAGATGCCCGAGGGGTATCTGGAAGAGTTTATCGAAGATTACGAATATGACGGCATTGCGGCATCGCTGTCGGATACCGATCTGACCGTCTATGCCAATATCAAATATAACTGCGAGTACCGTAAAGGAGATTATGAAGAGCTGGAGCAGGCTGTAGATGCTGTTGCAAGTCAGGCAGATTCTTCCTGGTCAGATTTCAGAAAGGCTCTGTTCATACATGATTATCTGGCAAGTAACTGTCAGTACAGCCGAGGCTGTGCCCAGGGTAAAACCTATGACCCTATAGTTCATTCCGCTTACAGTGCTCTCTGTACAGAGGGCGGCGTTACAGTTTGTCAGGGCTATGCGGAGGCATACTGGCTCATCGCCAAGGAAATAGGTCTTGACTGCAGGATCGTATGGAGCGATGATATCTGGCATTCATGGAATATGGTAAAGGTAAACGGCAGCTGGTATCAGGTAGACGTTACCTGGGATGATAACGTATTTATCGACAATTCCCTGGTTTATTACTACTTCCTCATTTCCGACGCAACAATGAAAAAGGATCATATCAATGATTCGATCGACTGGCATTTCCATTATGAGGGTGATGAGACCTGCCCCTTTGCAAGCAGTACCCTGTGCTCATCAACTTCCTATGAAAACAGCTTCTGGAGAACAGAATGGGCAAATGCTCCGCTGGTAATAAACGGTACGGATTATTATGCCGTTATCTCCGGAGTTACCTGGGATCCCGGTCTGTACAAGGTAAGCTCCAACGGCACCGGAACAGTTACAAAGCTTTTTTCCTTTGATTATTACAGCTGGGTAAACAATTACGGATATGCTTACTCCGGTCTGGCTCTCACAAAGGGAAATACTCTCATTTTCAATGATGAAGCCCATATATACGCATATTATATCAACACTGGCAAGATAGAAATGCTGGTGGATATATCCTCTAAGATCACATATCCCGAATCCAGCTATCCTGTTGTTGAGACGATTTACGGAACAAACGGAAGCAATACTTACACACAGCATCTTTATTCCACATGTCCCGTGATCTACGGTGTGAAGCATGAAAATGAATCTATCATCGCTATAATGGCTGTTGTAGGTTTGGGTGCTTGCTTTGACGATACATATGAGCAGGAGTTTGAGACCTATAATTTCGACCCCCTGACCATCAGCGCTTCAAACACATCAACCGGAGTTAAAGTAAGCTGGACTGCCGACTCTTCCTTTACAAGCTATCGTGTTTACCGCAAGCTTTCGACCGCTTCGGGCCTTGGCACTCTTATTGCTACCGTAGGCGGCAGCTCCTACACAGATACAACTGCCG
>JBJEQL010000032.1:0-5530 GCA_051881735.1 Oscillospiraceae bacterium | reverse complement strand
GGTGCAATTATAGCTGCTAAATTTATCTACAGGTTAAATGAGGATTAGTATTAATATAATGTTCAGTTTTTTCAAGATTATGTATTAATTCAAGAAAACAGGGTAAGCTATTTGCAGAAATTCTTTTGAAAGGAAAAGTTTATGAAGAAACCCGATTCAAACTGCTTTAAGGATATTAAGCTTTCTGCGGATATTGATGAAAACATAGATAATATAAACCGTATTTTGAAAAACTGCTCCGACCTGCTCCTGAATCCTTTTCTTATTTCGGGCATTAAATGCAATTTAGTCTGCTTTGAGGGCATGGTTTCAACTTCTACGATAACCAACCTTATTTTAAATCCGCTGACAGAGCTTCGTTTGCCCGATGATGTAAGCGGAAAAGAAGTATACGACCATATTGACAAGCGTATGCTGCTTACGACCGACCGAGGAATTGTTACTGATTACGGCGACCTTATACGGCGGCTTATGAGCGGATTTGCAATACTTTTGGTTGACGGTTCGGAGAAAGCTTTCGGCTTAGGCGTTCAGGGATATGCTGTGCGTGGTATTGACGAACCTTCATCTGAGGGAAACATTTACGGTTCGCACGAGGGTTTTACCGAAACTGTAAGAACAAATATGTCGCTTGTCCGCCGAAGAATAAAATCTCCTCTGCTTAAATTTGAACTTTTTCCTGTCACCGATCTTAGCAACGTTGACGTTATCGTTTCCTATATGACCGACAGAGTTCCGAAAAAGCTTGTTGAAAATGTAAAGAAACAGCTTAAAGGAATGAAGCTTGAAACTATTCTATCGGGCGGATACATTGAACCCTTTTTAAACAATACAAAGCTCTCTCTTTTTTCCGGAGTTTCAGTCACAGAACGCCCGGACGTTTTCTGTGCAAAAATACTTGAAGGAAGAATAGGGGTGATGATCGAAGGAACTCCGTTTTCACTAATTCTTCCTGCACTTTTTATTGAAAATTTTCAGACGCTTGATGACTATACTTTCCGTCCATATTATACCACCCTTATACGCTGGGTGCGGTATGTAGCGTTCATTGCATCGATATTTCTGCCTGCAATTTATGTTGCGGTGGTGACATTTCACCCCGAACTCTTTAATCACACAATGCTTATAATTCTTTCCGAAGCAGAAGAGCTTGCTCCTTTGCCGCTTATGATAGAAGCTATCATAGTTTTGGTTTTCTACGAGATAATCCGTGAAGCAGGAGTTCGTCTGCCAAAAAGCGTTGGCGGTGCAGTTTCTATCGTCGGAGGTCTTATTATAGGTGACGCTGCTGTTTCCGCAGGAGTGATTTCAAATCCCCTGCTGCTTGTCTGTGCGATAGCAGTAACATCGTCTTTTGTTATTCCCTCGCTCAATCAGCCGATAACATTTATGCGTTTTGCAGCTGTGATCGCAGGAGGAACGGCGGGACTGTTTGGGATCGCACTTATTGCAGCATTAATGATAGTAAATATATGCTCTCTCGAAAACGCAGGAACTCCTGTAATGTCACCTGTTTCTCCGTTTACTCCGAGAGCAATGCGTGATGTTATGCTGCGTGTAGGCTTCAAAAAAATGCAGGATGAAAAGGTATCCATTGAAAGCCTTAACGGTGTAAATATGAAAAAAGGAGGTTTAAAATGATAAAAAAGATCAGCAAATGGCAGCTTGTTTTTTTACTGCTTCTATGCCGTATTTTTACGCTGATGACATACGTTCCTGTTTTCTCCCCGAGCGGCGGCATATCACTCCGACTTAAAGCAGCAGTTATTTCTATTCTGATACAAGCTCTGCTTATTATACCGCTTGTCCTTCTGGAACGAAAAAATCCGCAAAAAACGGTTACGGAAATAATATTTGAAAAAAATATGGCTCTCGGATTTATTGCAGCGGTATTGTATCTTTTGTTCTTTATCTCGCTTTGTACGGGCCAGGTTCTTCATTATGTTGATTTTCTAAGTGATAGCTTTTTGAACGGAGAAAAGCTCTTTCCGCTTGCCGCACTGCTGCTTGTATGCACATACTGCGCTTACTGCGGAACAGAGGGTCTTGCCAGAAGCAGCGTTGTTATGATAATTCCTTTTATAATAATGATCGCAATAATGGCAGTAGGGGCAAGCAATTCGTTCAGCATAAATAATTTTTACAACGAAAAAGGGGCATCAGGGCTTTTCGGAGCTGTTATGGACGACCTTGCACGAAATGGTGAAATTGTCGCTGCGGCTTTTCTGATGAAAAATGTCAAGGATAATTTCAAATGTGCGGTTTACTGGCTACTTGCTGCAAAGCTTGTTATTACATCGGTTGTTTTCGCCCTGATAACGGGAGTTTTAGGAGATTACGCCAATGGTATCGACTATCCGTTTTTAGCTGTGGGTTCATTGACCGAATCGGGATTATTCCGTCAGAACGGTGCGCTTTATCTGATTATATGGACTATTTCCGCAGTTATAAGCATTTCTGTTTTCATAAGCATTATTGCAGGCATCTCGGAAGAAATAATGCCTGAATTAAAGCTGAAAAACACTATTTCCGCTTTGGCTGTATTCATTGTTTCAGCGGTATTCATGTATTTTAAAACAGATTTTTCGCTTGTCAGAAACACAGTATGCGGCGGCTGTTCACAGCTGATCCTGCTTGCAGTTATTCCGCTTTTGACGTTTATTTCTATCAAAACCCAAAACAAGAAAGGTACGGTGCAAAATGAAGTTTAAAATGTGCATTATGCTTGCGTCAATGCTCGTAACATCATTCATTTTAAGCGGATGCTTCGGTGGAGTTGAGGTCAACGACCGTGCGTTTGTACAGATCATGGGCATTGATAAAACTTCGGATATTTATTCGGTAAGTCTGCAGCTATATCAGCCGAGCGGAAACGGCTCTCCCGATACAGAAGGCGAAAATTCAGTATGCATAAACGGCGAAGGAAAAGATCTGAATTCGGCAATTTCTGCTTGTGAAGCACATTCGGGAAATAAGATTTTTTTAGGTCATCTTAAATCTATAATTCTTGGGAACGGAATATCAAGTCCTGCTGATGAGCTGAACGCACTTATTGATCTGAAAGCAAATTTCGGCACAGTTCCACTATCCTGTCCTGTTTTTTACAGCTATGCTCCATTTGAGATCACATCGCTTATTTCAAAAGATGGTCTATATTCTGCAGAGCATCTGACCGATCTTATCAAAAGCAATTCTGATTTCGGACGAACCTTTTATGCTCCTGTCTGCGGCATTTTAAGAGCAGATCTGCATCCTATGGGATATAAAGCGATACCCGATGTTTATATTGACGGTGACGATGCGGCATTTGACGGCGCTGTCATAAAAAAGGACGTATCAAATGAAATAAAACTGAGTGATAACGAACTGAAAGGCTACATTATCCTTTCGGACAGCTTTAAAAAAGGCAGTAAGCTCCTTATCGCAACAGACGAAAATACATCAGCTGAAATACTATGTTCAAAAAGCTGTATCACTGCTGAAAACGCAGACGGAAAACTTATGATAAATGCGAAAATAACACTTAAACTCGGAATTCCGGACAGTATATTCGACAAACACAAGGCAGCAAACGACATCTGCACAGCAGTACGGGATCAATGCATTGCAGCATATTCAAAAACATCATGGGAAAACGGCATTGATATTTTTGATATATACTCTGCCGTTCGTAGATGCTGTCCTGAAATGCTTGACGGAACAGATTTCTCCGTGCTCCTTCGTGATAGTGTTCTTTCGGTCAAAGTTACCGCAAAAACAGCCTGACTGTCAGTGCGCTGAAAACAAAACCTGTAAAATCAGCTGTCAGCGATGAAGCAAGAGAATGACGGGTATTCTTTACATTTGTTGCACCGTAATAAACTGCAAGAGTATAAAACGTTGTTTCGGTCGAGCCTAAGATAACGCTTGCGACTCTGCCTGCAAAGCTGTCGGGATGGACATTTTCGAGAATTGACTCATACACCGCAAGCGCTCCGCTTCCCGAAACGGGGCGCATAATTGCAAGCGGCAGACATTCGCCGGGAAATCCCAAGAAATCGGTAAGCGGCTTTAAAAGCTGTGCAATTATTTCCATTCCTCCCGACGCCTTGAACATCCCTATCGCAGTTATCATTGCAATCAATGACGGAAGAATACCAATGCCGACAGAAAGATTTTCCTTTGCTCCCTCGATAAACTCATCAAATACTTTGACCTTGCGGAATAAGCCGAATAAAATGATTATACCTATAAAAACAGGTATGATAAGATTTGTGAATGCTGTCATTTTAAGTATCCTCTTGAGAATGCTTTTCTTTGTTATGTCTTATTTTTGAGATACCGTCAAGGGTAATTGCTGAAATCAGCCCTGCCGCAAGCGCAACAGCTGATGTTATAATAACACATGGAAAGATTTCCATCGGCGCTGCGGAACCATGTTTTGAGCGGAGTGATGCTGCCGTTGTTGGCAGGAGCGTTATCGAGGCGGTATTCAAGACCGAAAACACTATCATATTGCGTGTTGCTGTTCCATCCGCTTTTTCCTCCGATTCAAGAGCTTTCATAGCTTCTATTCCGAGTGGAGTTGCAGCATTTCCAAGTCCGAGCATATTGGCTGTTACATTTAAACAGATAGCATGAAAGGCTTTTCCGTTAAGATCAAGATTTTTGAATATCAGCCGTGCAAAAGGACGAAATGCTGCTGCAAGCTTATCAGTCAGATGAGATTTCTCGGCAATTTTCATCAATCCTCCCCACATACACATTCCGCCGATCAGATACAAAAAAAGTTCAACCGCTTCAAGGCAGGAATTAATTGCGGCGTCAGATACCTCGGCGCTTTTACCGTTCAGTATTCCGCAAATTACAGAAAAAACAATCATCGCAGCAAAAATTATATTCATCATTGAGCATTTCTCCTTTATACTTATTTGGTGCATGATCTATTAAATTGAATAAATGTAATTGATAAACATAAATCGACATATTTCCGTCAATTTGCATGGATAAAATGATAGTTAGTATATTTTTTTGTCATTTTTACATACAAAAAAGTTATAATTGTCTACTATATTTACCATTAAACGATAAACAATTCACAATTCTTATTTGACAAAAATTAGCAAAAAGTATATAATTTTAGTAGCAAAAGAATTACAATGTATTCGGATTTTTCCACTTACAGAAAGGATATAATATGAAAGCAACAGGGATCACTCGTAAAATTGATGAACTCGGAAGAATCGTCCTTCCTATTGAACTCCGCAGAGGTCTTGATATAGGCGAGAAAGACGCTCTTGAGATTTATGTTGAAAATGATTCCATTATCCTCAAAAAATTCAAAAAATGCTGTCTGTTCTGCGGCGGTGAGGAGAATATCATTGATTTCAAAGGAAAAATTGTCTGCAGCGAATGCATTTCACAACTGAAAAAATAATCTGATAAATAATTATGACAAGCATTTTTATTTTATTACAAGAGGCTATTCATTAAGATATTGAGACCTGCAAATAAAAGTCAATCCCATAAAGAGCGAATTTACAATAAATTC
>JBJEQL010000031.1:2158-5548 GCA_051881735.1 Oscillospiraceae bacterium | reverse complement strand
TTTTAACAAGGATCTGCTTTACAACACCGTCATATTCGCTCGTTATCTCGTTCATGAGCTTCATTGACTCGATTATCATAAGCACATCGCCCTTTTTGACGTGCTTGCCAACTTCTGCAAACGGCGGCTTGCTCGGGTCGGGAGCAGCATAGAAAGTACCAACGATAGGTGCCTTTACAACGTTTCCGCATACAGCATTCTGCGCTTCAACGGTAGGAACTGCGCCTGCAGCGGCAGCGTTCATTGTTACCGGCATCATATCATGCTGAATAGGCATTCCCATAGGCGGCATCGGAGGAGGCGGAGGGCATTTTCTGCCCTTTACGGTTATGCTCTTTTCGCCTGTTGATATTGTAATTTCTCCAAGCTCTTTTTCCTTGACTATATCTGCAAGCTTTGCGATAGTTTCAAGCTCAAAGTCATAAATTTTATCACTCATTTTGCGTTACTCCTTAACCGGTGTATTTCTTCAGGCAGATCGTTGCGTTGTGTCCGCCGAATCCAAGAGAATTTGAAAGCGCGCCCTTGATGTCAACGTTTCTGTTTCCGTCAACAGCATAGTCGAGGTCGCATTCGGGGTCGGGCGTTGTAAATCCGATAGTCTTGTGAACAAAGCCTTCCTTAACGGAAAGAGCTGTAACGATCGCTTCAACAGCACCTGCAGCACCGAGAAGATGTCCTGTCATCGACTTTGTTGAGTTGATAACGGTCTTGCGTGCAGCGTCCTCGCCGAGAGCGATCTTGATAGCGTTTGTTTCATATTTATCGTTAAGACCTGTGGAAGTACCGTGTGCATTGATATAGTTAACTTCCTCGGGCCTCAGTCCTGCTTCTTCGTAAGCGTGCTTCATAGCATAAGCGGCAGCTTCGCCCGTGGGTGACGGACTTGTCATGTGGTAAGCGTCGCCGGTTGCGCCGTAGCCTGCGATCTCCGCAATGATGTTCGCACCTCTTGCCTTAGCGTGTTCAAGCTCTTCAAGAACAAGCATACCCGAACCTTCGCCGAGAACAAATCCCTGACGGTTAAGGTCGAACGGTGTGGAAGCCTTGTCAAGCTCTGTTGCTCTTGAAAGAGCGTGCATATTATTGAAGCCGGAAAGAGCAAAGCGTGAGATACAAGCCTCGGCACCGCCGCAGAGAGCTGCGTCAAGGTAGCCGTCCTTTATCTTGCGGAAAGCTTCGCCGATAGCGTGTGTAGCGGAAGAACAAGCTGTTGTTGTGCAGAAGTTATCGCCCTTGAAGCCTGTACGCATTGCAACTGTGCCTGCAGCCATATTTCCGATCATCATAGGAATGAAGAAAACGGATACCTTATCAGGCTTTGCGTTGAACTTTGTGACCTCTTCTTCTGTGAGGTTAAGTCCACCGATGCCTACGCCGACAAGAACGCCAACTCTGAACGGGTCAAGATCCTTAAGGTCTGTTCCTGCGTTTTCGAGTGCTTCCATAGCGGAGCAAACAGCGAACTGTGTGAAGCGATCCATTCTCTTTGCTTCTTTTTTATCTATATATTTAGAGCTGTCGAAATCCTTTACAGCGCCAACGATCTTTACTTCAAAGTCGCTTGCGTCGAACTGGTCAACGAACGACAGACCGTTTTTGTTTGCCTTAATATTTGCCCAGTATTCCTCAACGTTCTTTCCAAGAGGGTTTACTGTGCCCATTCCGGTGATTACAACTCTTCTCATCAGAACACTCCTTTTCTTCTTACATCATAAGTCCGCCGGAGATCTCAATGATCTGACCGGTAACATACGAAGCATCATCGGAAGCAAGGAAGGAAACAACTCCTGCGATCTCCTCAACTTCGCCGTAACGCTTCATTGCGATCTGGTCGAGCATCTTGTTGCGCTGCTCTTCGGTAAGCTTATCCGTCATCGGAGTCTTGATAAATCCGGGAGCAACGGCGTTTACATTAACGCCTCTTGAACCCAACTCCTTAGCGGTTGTCTTTGTCATAGCGATAATTGCACCCTTTGAAGCGGAGTAGTTGATCTGTCCGGGGTTGCCGTAAAGACCCGCTACGGAAGCAAGATTGATGATCTTGCCCGACTTCTGGCGCATCATAACGTTTCCGACAAACTTTGTCATGTTGAAAACGCTCTTCTGATTTACTGCGATAACGAGGTCGTACTGCTCCTCGGGCATTCTTGCCATAAGTCCATCCCTTGTGATGCCTGCGTTGTTTACGAGGCAGTCGATAGTGCCGAAGCGTTCCTTAACTGCCTTTACCATAGCTTCGCACTGCTCGTGGCTTGAAACATCACAGATGAATTTTTCACATTCAACGCCGAGAGCCTTTATCTTATCCATAATATCGTTATTTTCAAACATACCCTCATTTATATCGTTAAGGGCAATGTTATAACCATCCTTTGCAAGGCGGAGTGCGATAGCCGCACCGATACCTCTTGCAGAACCGGTAATAATAGCTGTTTTTGCCATAGTTTTATTCCTGCCTTTCTGTTATCCGTATGTAATTAAATTATGCAATATTAATAAAAGTATAAGATCAATATTCGAAGATCACTGCTGCGCTTGTAAGACCTGCTCCGAAGCCTACGAAGCAAACCTTGTCACCCTTCTTGATCTTGCCTGAACGTACAGCTTCATCGAACGCAGTCGGGATAGATGCGCTTGAAGTGTTGCCGTGCTTATCAAGCGAAATGATGAACTTATCCATAGATGCGCCGAGATTTTTAGCGGCTGTTTCAATAATTCTGATATTCGCCTGATGCGGAACGAACCAGTCAACGGTGGTGATATCAAGTCCGATCTTGTCAGCAGCGTTCTGAGCGGATGTCGGAAGAGCCTTTGTAGCGAACTTGTAAACCTCTTTACCGTCCTGGAAGAGGAACTGATTGGTGCTTGTAAAGTTTTCACCGTAGCTGTCCGAATCGGTAGTACGGAACGGATGTCTGCCGAAAAGGTGCTTTGCATAAAGGAACTTTGCACCGCTTCCGTCCGAGCCTATGAAGCTTGTGAAAAGCTTATCCGAACGTTCAAGAACAACTGCGCCTGCACCGTCGCCGAAAAGAACGCAGGTCGCACGGTCGGTAAAGTCTACGAAGCGTGAAAGCACTTCGGACGATACAACGAGAACATATTTAAGGGTATCATCAGTCTGAAGATATCTCTTTGCTGCATCAACAGCATAAGCAAAGCCCGAGCAAGCAGCGCCGAGATCAAAAGCAGCAGCATTAACTGCTCCGACTGCGTCCTGAACAAGGCTTGCGAGTGAGGGCGTATAGAAATCGGGGGTTACGGTCGTTCCGATAACAAGTCCGATCTCTTCAGGATCGATACCTGCCGATTCGATCGCTTTCTTTGCAGCGGCTGCACCCATCTCCCAGCAGGCTTCGCCGTCGGTGAGAAAACGGCTCTTTATAC
>JBJEQL010000031.1:0-2058 GCA_051881735.1 Oscillospiraceae bacterium | reverse complement strand
GCTGCACCCATCTCCCAGCAGGCTTCGCCGTCGGTGAGAAAACGGCTCTTTATACCCGTTCTTGTAGAGATCCACTCATCGTTAGTTTCAACGATCTTGGACATATCGTCATTTGTGACCTTTACCGCAGGAGAATAGGAGCCTGTTCCGAGAATATTAATTCCAAACAAAATTTTTACCTCCGTATTGAATTTTTATAAAATTTATGTTATACTGGATATATGATTGGGCGAAAAAAGTCGTTTTAGTGCATTTTGCATAGAGAAATTGCCCCTAAATCATAATCATTCACTATATATTGTAATATTTTTCTTCGTCTTTGTCAAGTTAAATCATCAATTTTTAATAAAAATAAAAGGAGTTTAATTTTATGAGCAAAAATGTTTTTTTATTCTCGGGTCAGGGTTCACAGTACCGGGGTATGGGCAAGGAACTTTGTGACGCTTATCCCGAAATAAAGTCCATGTATGACGAAGCGAGCGAAATTCTTGGCTTTGACCTTGCCGACAAGTCGTGGAACGCTTCCGAGGAAGAGCTTGCACAGACTGTTATCTCCCAGCCTGCTATCATGATGACTTCTCTTGCCGCTTTTGAATGTATGAAGAAGAACGGCGTGGAGTTTTCGGCAGTTGCAGGACATTCCCTCGGCGAATATGCCGCTATGGTCGCTTCGGGCGTTCTTTCCTTTGAGGACGGCTTTAAAGTCATCAAGGCAAGAGCATCCGCAATGCAGAAAGCCGCAGAAAACCAGCACGGCGTTATGTGCGCAGTTATGGGTCAGTCTCCCGAGGATATCGAAAAGATCTGCGCTTCCGTTGACGGATATGTGACCCCCGTAAACTACAATTCCGCAGTTCAGACCGTTATCGCAGGCGAACCCGAGGCTGTTGACGCAGCTATCGAGAAGTTCACAGAGATCGGCGCAAAGACGATAAAGCTCAAGGTTTCCGCAGCATTCCATTCAAAGCTTATGCAGCCTGCCGCAGACGAATTTGAGGCTGAACTCAAAAAGATGAACGTTACCTTCAACAAGCCGAACGTTACATTCTTCTCCAACCTTTACGGCGCAGAGATGCCCGACTTTGACAATATGCCCGAAAAGCTTGCAAAGCACATCGTTTCACCCGTAAAATTCACCTCCGAGCTTGCAATAATGCAGGAGCAGGGCTTCGAAAACTTTATCGAACTCGGACCTAATAAGGTCCTCACAGGTCTTGTTAAAAAGACACTCAAAGACGTTAACGCTGTCAATGTTGAAAATGCAAAGACGCTGGAAAAAGCGGTTGAATCAATTCGTAATTCGTAATGCGTAATTCGTAATTATTGTTTTTTCGCAAATATTGACACAAAAATTTTTGAAAAACAAACGTTATCGCAATTACCTGTATATTCCGTCAAATTATTTACTATTCGTATAAAAGGAATGATAAAAATGGAAAAATACGCAATTTTAGGTTATCCCCTTAAACACACGATGTCACCGCCGATACATAAAAGACTGTTCGAGCTTGAGGGCAAGAGCGGCGTTGAATATGAAATATGCGAATATGCGCCCGAAACGCTTGCGGAAAAGGTATCCTACCTTAATTCGCTCGGCGGATACAATATAACAATTCCGTTCAAGGTCGATATAATAAAGTATATTGACGAGCTGGACGATTCCGCAAAGCGCTACAACTCGGTAAACTGCGTTGTGAACCGTGACGGAAAGAACATCGGCTACAACACCGACTGCTACGGCTTTCTTCGTGCGCTTGAAGCAGGCGGAGCAAAGCTTGGCGGCAGAGTTCTCCAGATCGGCTGCGGCGGCGTAGGCAGAATGATGGCAATTGAAGCGCTTCTTCACGGCGCAGACCTCACCGTTGTCGTTCTCAAAGGCTTTGAGGACACCGCAGAAGCAGTTATTTCCGAGCTGAAAAAGCAGGGCTGCGGCGAAGATGTGCTTGCACGCTTCAAATACATTTATGCAGAGCAGATCGAGGGCGATTTTGACCTGCTTGTAAACGCAACGCCTGTCGGAATGTTCCCGAAGGTCGAGAACTGCCCCGTTTCCGAGGA
>JBJEQL010000030.1:0-5597 GCA_051881735.1 Oscillospiraceae bacterium | reverse complement strand
CGATGTAAAGGGCGCATTTCTTCGGTTCGATAAAATCGCAGCCCTGATTTTCCATAGTCATGATAAGACGTTCAATACCCATTGCAAAACCGAGAGCAGGTGTCGGGGTTCCTCCGAGCTGCTCAATAAGTCCGTCATAGCGTCCGCCGCCGCAGACTGTGCCCTGCGCACCGATGCTCGTTGTAACGAACTCAAAAACGGTCTTTGTATAATAGTCAAGTCCTCTTACGATCTTAGGATTTACTGTGAATTCGATATTCATCGCTGTAAGATTTTTCTTAAGCTTTTCAAAATGTTCGCTGCATTCTTCACAGAGATAATCGAGGATAACGGGCGCATTCTTTGCAATGTCCTGACAAATCGGACTCTTGCAGTCAAGGATACGCATAGGATTTTTTTCAAGGCGTTCTTGGCAGGTTCCGCAAAGCTCGTCTTTTCTGCCCTCAAAGTAGCTTTTGAGCGCCTTGTGGTATTCGCTTCGGCACTTCGGACAGCCAATAGAGTTGATGTTGAGCGCAACTCCCTTGATCCCAAGACGTCGGAGGAAAGCGTCAACCATTGCTATCATTTCTGCGTCTGCTGCAGGGGATGCACTTCCGTACATTTCTGCGCCGAACTGGTGGAACTCACGAAGTCTGCCTGCCTGAGGCTTTTCGTGTCTGAAGCAGGAAATATTGTAGAAAACCTTCTGCGGAAGTGCGTCTGAAAGCATACCGTTTTCAAGTACCGCACGGGCAGCTCCTGCAGTTCCTTCGGGACGGAGAGTAAAGTCGTCATCGTCCTTGCCGTTGGCGGAACTTTTTGCCGTTACGCCATACATTTCTTTCTGTACAACATCGGTCGAATCGCCGACGCTGCGCTTAAAAAGCTTTGTGTTTTCAAATGTCGGGAAACGTATCTCCTTGAAGCCGTAGCATTCGGCGGTTTCTGCGGCGATCTGTTCAACGGTGTGCCACTTGTAAACCTCCGAGGGCTTAACGTCCTGCGTTCCCTTTGGTCTTTTTGTGATAAGCTCCATGTAAAATCTCCTTTACAGCTGAAAATATAAAAAGCCGTCCTTGTGAAAAGGGAACGCTGCGCATTGCAAAGCGTTTCCCCAACAAGGGACGACTTGTGAAAATCGTGGTGCCACCCTATTTTTTAAGGCAAAAGCCTTAACTTCATTATCTTTAACGCAGAAAACGGCTGTGTTTTATCGCACAGCGGCTCAAAAGTGTCCTTCACACGCAAACTCTTCGGGCGTTTGCACCGACCGCCCTCTCTGGAGAAGAAGTTTTGCTTGCTACTCTCTTTATCATAGCCTTTATAGGATTAGTATAACTCATTAAGCCTAAGTTGTCAAGAAAAATCTTATGAATAATTGCAGCGTTTTTCGTATTTAGGAAGTTTAATGTTTATTCGAGAATTATATTTACCGAATTATACTAAACACCATTTAAAATTTTGAAAAAATCAAGCCGACAATCTCGAATATATATGATTTCGGTGCAGATTTTTTCCTGTATTTTATTGGTGTTTAGTATTATAATCGTAGGGGCGGATTCTATATCCGCCCTCTTAAAATTATTCCGTGAAATTGGGCGGATATGGAATCCGCCCCTACGGTAGTATGCTGTAAAAAAGTAAACTGTCACATCAAATAAAAACAAAACGGCGGAAAAATTCCGCCGGATATGTCTTAATTGTTGGGATTAACGATCTGACGCCAGTCGAGGTCGCCTCTTTCGAGCGCATGGATAAGCGCTTCTGCCGTAGCGATATTGGTCGCAACGGGGATATTGTGAACATCGCAAAGTCTTAACAGGTTCATTTCGTTTGGCTCATGCGGTTTTGGAGAAAGCGGATCACGGAAGAACAGCAGCAAGTCAATCTCGTTGCAGGAGATTCTTGCGCAGATCTGCTGATCGCCGCCCTGGGAGCCGCTGAGATAGCTTTTGATATTAAGACCGGTAGCCTGAGAAACCATTTTTCCTGTTGTTCCGGTTGCGCAAATATTGTGTTTGGAAAGAATGCCGCAGTAAGCGATGCAGAATTGTACGAGTAATTCTTTTTTTGAGTCGTGTGCGATGAGTGCGATATTCATTGGACGAAACTCCCCTTCTGTAATTTATTTTATCAGACCGCATTTTGAAATTTGAGGTAACGTTTTCAGATGAACGCTGACTGCACCGATGCAGTCAGTATATTTTTAGGGATAGATATAAGTAGGATTTTACTGGAGGAGCATTTTAAAGCTGAGCGGAACATCTTCGCCCTTTATGCGGCGTGAGATAGCGTCGAAAGCTTTGAAAGCATTTGAATTTGACGGAAGAGGGATACCCTTGCCTGTCGAGATAACAACTGAATCGTCATTCGGGATAACGCCGATAAGCTGAACTCCGACTGTATCGATAATATCGTCAAGATCCTTAACGATATCCGACTGGAAGATATCGGGGTCGATCTTGTTGATGATAAGGCGCTGCTTTTTGTTGCCTCTCTTATAGAATTCATCCGACATTGCTCTGGCATCACGAACGCATATCGGGTCTGCAGTTGTATTGATAAGGATAAGGTCGGACTGCTCAACAACGTCGAAAACACTCTCGTTTGTGCCGGCGGAGGTGTCAACGATTATGTATTCATAATATTTTCTCATTTCCTCGCATATACGCTTGATAGTTGCAGCGTCAACCTTTGAGAACGGATCTTCCGGAGCGCATACAAGGCTCAGATTTGAAGCGATCTTAACAGGTGTTGTTGCCTGATAAACGTCAACTTCGCCGGCGATTACCGAACCGAGGTCATATTTAACATCGTCCTTTACTCCAAGCATGATATCAAGGCAACGAAGACCAAAGTCGAGTTCTATGATAAGAGTTCTGTGTCCCTGCTTAGCGAGTGCAAAGCCAAGTTCGGCACAAATTGAAGATTTACCGGTGCCGCCTTTACCGGATGTGATTGCAATGATTTTAGACATAAAAAACTCCTTCCTGATACAGAGAAAAACATAGCCATAATATATCATTTTTAATTATGGCTATCAATTATTTATATTGTACCACACTTTTATCAAAAGTCCAAGAGTTTTTTTATTATTCTGCACATTTTTGTCAAGTTAGCTTGTTTTTTTAAAATTTCTTTGTGCGAATTGTACTAATAAAAATTGCACATAAACCTCTGCTGTAAACAGAATGCTTATGTGCAATTGTTTCTTCATCAATTTATTCCGCAAGGCCGGCAAGAATATCCGTCTTTTCTTCGTCCGTGATCATTATTGGGGAGCGAACCGTATAGTTCTTGTTAAAATATGCCTCAATGAACTGGCGAATCATGAATTTTGAGTATTCGCCGTGTTCAATAAATCCCGAGAATGCAATAACAGGGTCATCAGAGGGATAAAAACCTATGAATGAAGAGCCGGTATCTTCTGCTGAGGTCATCTGCGGAGTGCCGGTTTTGATAGCAGCCTGCTGCGGAAGTTCGGAAAGTCGGTAGTCGGTGTAGTAATCCTTGACAGCAGGATAGGAATATGGAAGGAAGTTTGCGGCATTCTCCATTCCTGCGATAATACTGTCAAAGGTATATCCGGTAGCGTCGGGAACCGTTGCAGCGACTTTCGGTTCAGTCTTGCTTACAAGCGATTCCATATTATATGTGTAAACGCTGTCCACAACATAGGGAGTATAGCGTGTGCCACGGTTTGCGATGGTGTTTGCCTGCATTGCAAGCTGCAGCGGAGTTGCGTATGTTTCTGACTGTCCGATAGCCGCCTGTACAACAAGTCCTGCCTGCCATTCAAGGCGGCGCTCCTGAAAGCTTTCGGGAGTTGCAAAGTAGCCTGCCATGTCGCCTGTTTCAAGCCCCGTGTTCTGACCGAAGCCATAGAGCTTTGCATAATTTGCAAGACGGTCTATGCCAAGCTGTCTGCCTGTTTCGTAGAAGAAGATATTGCAGGATTTTTCGATAGCCGTTACAACGTTTATTCTGCCGTGATAGCCTGTGCATTTCGGCTTGTAGTCGTCCCAGTAGTTATATACCTGATTGCAGGTGATAAGTGTTTTCGGGGAGATAATGCCCTCGTTAAGACCGG
This sequence comes from Oscillospiraceae bacterium, assembly GCA_051881735.1. Classification (GTDB taxonomy): domain Bacteria; phylum Bacillota; class Clostridia; order Oscillospirales; family Ruminococcaceae; genus UMGS363. The sequence continues at coordinate 1,525 of JBJEQL010000030.1, read as the reverse complement.
CTGTTGCAGTTACGGTCTTGAATGTTGAACCCGGTCGGTAAAGTCCCGAGGTCGCACGGTTTATAAGCGGAGAGTTCTCACCGTTTGCGACTGCAGAGTAGTTTTCAAGGTAGTCGCTTATGCTGTATGTCGGTGAAGTTGCCGCTGCGATGACCGCACCTGTTTTCACATCGGTGACAACAATTGCGCCTGCGTTTGCGTTCTCACCTTTTTTGTTGGGCGAGGTCTGGTTTTGCAGCCATTCAATATGATTTTCGAGTATTTGCTGGACTTTCTGCTGATAGTCCATATCTATCGTAAGCTTTACTGTATTTCCCGGAACGGTTTCTTTTGTGATAGTATCCGAAGCCACAACGCCGTTCAAAAGTTCAAGCTCACGGGTGCCTGTTTCGCCGCGGAGTTCGCTTTCCATAGCTTTTTCAACGCCGCTCTTGCCGAGAACGTCATTGAGCATATATCCGCTGTTTTTGAGCGTTTCATATTCTTCGGCGTTTATCGAGCCGACAGTTCCGACAAGGTGCGGAGCGTAGTTGTTGTCCTCGTAAACACGGATAGCCTCTTCGATAACGTCCATTCCTTCAAGATCATAAGCTGCTTCTTTCAGCTTTACAACGCTTTCCATTGGGATATCCTCGGCGAGAGTATAGCGGTTCGCAAGGGAGAAGCTGCGTATGGTCATTTCATAGCGTATGCCGACAATGATACGCTTCTGACGGACTGTGTAGGAATCATCGACATCATAAAGCTCTATCATTGCGTCAATGCATTCCGCTGCGGTAGCATACGGCTGGACGGAGATGTTTTTTCTGAGCTTTGCAATATCCGTTTCACGCATTTCAAGGAAGCTGTACTTTGTGGTCTGACTTATCGGGAGAGTATCGTTCCAGCTTACTCCGTCCTCTTCAAGTATCTCGGCAATACGCAGGACTATCCTGTTGATCTCCTGCGTATCCGAAGAGAGGAATGCTTTTTCAAGTATAACGTTATAGCCGACTTTGTTGCTTACAACGGCTTTTCCTGCAGAGTCAACTATCTCGCCTCGAGGTGCGCTTATATCCTGAGTGACTGTGCGTGTGCTTTTAGCCTGTTCAAGGTATTTTTCACCGTCAACTATCTGCATTTTCATAAGTGCGACAGCACACATCGACATTGCAAGCAGAACAAGTGCGATAAGCAAAACAGTTCTTAATTTTTTAGCAATTGAAGCAAGGTTCATATTATTCTCTCACAATATTTTCGGATTTCTCTTCGACATAGGTTTCTTTTATTATTCCAAGGCGTGATGATAAGAATTTGATAAGGGGATAAAACACCGCCGAAGCGATGACGGTGAATATCATAACAGGCAGTATCTCACGCAGATAGATCGCACCGCCTTTGTCATATCCCCAGATAGAGTAGTAAAAAAGGTATCTGAACCCTGTCTGGATAAAGGCCGTGGCCGCCGTCAGAGCAAGAACGTTGACGATGTGCTTTCGCATTATAAAATAGAAAAGCAGCGATGTCATAAGGCAGCAAAGCGTCA
>JBJEQL010000029.1:0-5624 GCA_051881735.1 Oscillospiraceae bacterium | reverse complement strand
CGAAAGATCCTGCGAATCAACAAGTCCTCTTACGAAGCAGAAGTGGTCGGGTATCAGATCTTCACACTTGTCCATGATAAGAACGCCGCTTGAATAGAGCTGAAGGCCCTTTTTATAGTTCTTGCTGTAAAAATCCATCGGTGTGTTTGCAGGAACATACAGCAACGCATCATAAGTCGCAGTACCCTCTGTCTTAACGTGCATATGACAGAGCGGATCCATGTAATCATAGTATTTTTCCTTATAGAACTTGTTGTAGTCCTCATCGGTAAGCTCGTTCTTGTTCTTGCGCCAGATCGGAGTCATGCTGTTGAGAGTTTCTGTTTCAACAGTTGTTTCATACTCGGCAGGAATATCGTCAACACCTGTTCCCTCTTTAAGGTGGTCATGCTCCATATCCATTTTGATAGGATAGTGGATATAATCGGAATATTTCTTGATAAGTGACTTTATCTTCCATTGCATAAGGAATTCGCTGTATTCCTCATCATCGGTATCGTCTTTGAGGAAAATTCTGACTTCGCTTCCTACACCGTCCTTTTCAGCTTCTTCAATAGTATATCCGTCAACGCCCTCCGATTCCCAAAGGTATGCCTGCTCCGAACCGAATGCTTTCGTAAGCACCTGAACCTTCTTTGCTACCATAAATGCAGAATAGAAGCCTACGCCGAACTGACCGATAATATCAACGTCCTCTGCGGTGTTGTTCTCGTCACTCTTGAAACCAAGTGATCCGCTGTTTGCGATAGTACCGAGGTTACTGTCCAGTTCTTCCTTTGTCATACCGATACCGTTATCCGAAACGGTAATGATCTTGTTGTCCTTGTCAACATCAATTTTGATCATGAAATCGGAACGGTTCATTCCAACGCTGCTGTCGGTGAGCGATTTAAAATAGAGCTTATCCATTGCGTCGCTTGCGTTTGAGATTATCTCACGGAGAAAGATCTCCTTGTGAGTATAAATCGAGTTGATCATCATGTCAAGCAAACGCTTGGATTCTGCTTTAAACTGTTTTGTCTTTGCCATAATAAGTACACTTCCTCTAAAAATTAGCAATTAAATCATTCGAGTGTTAGCGCTCTTTCTCTTAGAGTGCTAACACTATTATATTCCTTTGCATTGTCAATTTCAAGAGGTTTGCAGTATTATTTACAATTTATACATATTTTATAGATTCCAACTGTCCTTTGCACGATTTATTATACTATATATTATATTTCGTCATTATTATCCTTATTGTAAACAAAAAACATCACCCAGAACAACACTCCTGCAAGGGCAAGCGCACAGCCAAGTCCCGTATAAAACACAGCGATAAAAACATCCGGCGCAAGTCCCGATGAACGCAGCCATATTCCGCCGCTCATCATGACCGCCATTATAATGTAGGATTTTAAGTCAAAGAAATGCCAGACCGGACGTAATTCCTCCGCATATCCTTTTATGCGCTTCGTGTGCTTCATGCTCATTTTAAAGAACATTGCTCCGAACGCACAGAAAACAACAGCCGACAATATAATATGTAAAGCCCTTATCTGTGGGAGCTTGCCGTATGAAAGCACACCCAGCCTTGCAACATTGAATCCTGCTATAAACCACACGCTTCCTGCGATCGCCAGAAGCGTTCTCTTTTTTACATGAAATACAGAACGTTTTTCCATACCGTTCATCCTCCGATTTGAATTATATCATCTATAAAACTTGTACAAACAGAAAATCCGGCAAACAAAACTGCTTGCCGGATCTTGGCGGAGACGGCGAGATTCGAACTCGCGGGAGATTGCTCTCTAACTGATTTCGAGTCAGCCCCGTTATGACCACTTCGATACGTCTCCATATTTAATTGAAATGTGCACAAGCATCCTGCCGCACAAGAATGCCCATATTTCACACAGCTTTAATATTATAACACAATATTACTAAAAAATCAAGTCCTTTTTCAAATTTATCCATATAAAATTCTGAAAAATGTCGAAACTTTGATTTTCCATTGACTTTTAATGCTATACGTTGTATAATATAAGAACAGTGTTGCTTGGCGGCAACATTGGTTATACTCGGATCGTTAACGCTGGGGCTTTTAGGGTTATTCGATTCAATTTGACGGCTTTACAAACAATTCCAAACATTCAAGAAATGACAAAAGAGGGTAATTTTATGACTATAATTCCATTTATTGGTTACAGCCTCTATCAGATGGCTCTGATGTTCTGCTTCTGGGCGTTTATCGGCTGGTGCATTGAGGTCTGCTATATGACGATCGAAACCGGTGAATATCAGAACCGCGGTTTTTTGAATATGCCGATATGTCCGATATACGGCTTCGGCGTACTTATTATTGCGGTTTTCTCCCGACCTATTGCCGACAAGCCAATACTGCTTTTTGTAATATCGCTCGTTCTTTGCACAACGCTTGAACTTGTTGTCGGACTTGGAATGGAAAAGCTTTTCCATACACGTTGGTGGGATTATTCTCACGAGAGGTTCAATTACAAGGGTTACATCTGCCCGAAGATCTCGATTTGCTGGGGACTCGGCTGTGTTCTTGTAATAAAAGTCGTTCAGCCTCTTGTTGAAGCTGCTGCAAACAAAATCCCATTCCGTTTCGGTATCGCTTTTATCACAGTAATGGGCGTACTTGTTGCGATAGATCTCACCGCTTCGCTCTGCGCTGTTGCAAATCTTAATAAGCGTCTTAAACAGATAGACGACATCTCCGCACTTATGCTCAAGGGTTCTATCAAGATCGGAGAAAAGCTTGCAACGGAAACCAACGAAGTGCTTGAAAAGTACGAAAAGCTCCTTGTTATAAAGGACAGACAGACCGAACGTTTCCTTAGAGCGTTCCCGAATATCCGCTCGGTAACGCACTCCGAATCAATGGAAGCTTTAAAGCAGAAATATTATTCCAACCGATTTGCCAAAAAACTGGAAGTCAAACTGAGAAAAAAGCTCAAATCTTTGAAAAACGTCAGAAAAAAACAGCCTGCCGGAGCAGCCGAACTTCCCGAACCTCCCGCCGCTGCAGAACCGCCGCTCGAAAACGAGCTTGAATCTGCTCCTATCGGCAAATAGCTTAATATCAGCCATTGTCAGACTGACGGCAATGGCTGTTTTTTTGCGTTTTCACGTCCGGTTTTGTATTAAATACTGCTTTTCAAGCTTTATTTTACGCCGGATAGATATATTTTAGCCAAAAATAGAAATACCTGTTGCTTATTTCGTATAAATGTGGTATACTATTATAGTTAGCGACTTTAAGGAAACGCTGATTAAATCGTTTCTGCCGTTTTTCGTCATGCTCTCAGTGACGGATTTTCGAGTATTCCTCAAAACGGCGAAACGACTGCAAAGCAATAAATTGCTTCGCATTAATCAGCGTATCCTTAAAAGGGACGCCGATAGAATCGGCATAGGGTCGCAGTTTTGATATATTTTGAACAGAGGTCAAGTTTATGCAGCAGCTTAAACAAAAAAATAAACAGTTTAATCCTGCGGCAGTAATCTCCATAAGCTTTCTTGTGATAATCATAGTTGGAGCATTTCTGCTGATAATGCCGTTTTCATCGGCAGAGGGCAAATTCACTGATCCGCTCACCGCTTTTTTCACAGCCACTTCCGCTACCTGCGTGACAGGTCTTGTCATCGAGGACACAGGAAGCTACTGGAGTACAGCCGGACAGATCATAATCCTGCTTATGATACAGATCGGCGGTCTGGGTCTTGTTACTTTCACATCGTTTTTTAACTTCCTTCTCCGCAAAAAACCGGAACTCCACACCATTCAGGTCGCATCCGAATCCGTGAACACAAGCGGATTTTACGATGTAAAATATATGGTCAAGTATATCCTGGCGATATCGTTTATATGTGAGATAGTCGGCGCAATGCTGCTTTCGGTATCTTACATACCGAAATTCGGCACAAAAGGAATATATATTGCAATTTATCTTTCTATTGCAGCCTTCTGCAACGCCGGATTCGATGTTATGGGCATGGTTGCAGAACCTTTCTCAAGTGTTACATCATTGAGCAGAGATCCTATCACGGTCATCATCCTGCCTATAATAATCATCGCAGGCGGCCTTGGATTTGTGGTTTGGACAAATCTTATCGAATATCGCAAGAAAAAAAAGCTTTCATTCCAGTCTAAGCTTGTGCTTATAACAACAGCGATCCTTGTCGGTGCAGGCCTTATTGCAACGCTTATCACAGAATGGAACAATCCTCACACGCTAAAAGACACAAGTTTCCTCTACAAATTCGGAAACAGCTTCTTCCAGTCGGTAACGCTGCGTACAGCAGGCTTCAATTCCATTGATACCGAAAATATGACCCCTATGATGAAGATATTCTCGATATTCTTCATGTTTATCGGCGCAGCGCCGGGTTCAACGGGCGGCGGTATAAAGCTCACCACCATCGCTGTGATAATAATGACGATATTAAGCGTTCTCTCGGGACGTTCAGATACCATAGCAATGGGAAGAAAGATCGAGCAGGATGTTGTTTACAAGGCAATTTCGGTATGCTTTATCTTCGTATTCCTTATCATCATCTCGTCAATTACTATCTATAACCTCAATCCGGGCATAACAGGCATTGACGCAGCTTTTGAAGTCACATCTGCGATCTCCACTACGGGACTTTCCGCAGGCGTTACGGCAAAATGCAATACCCTGTCAAAAGTTATACTTATTATAATAATGTTTATCGGACGAGTCGGCCCTGTTTCGCTTGCCCTTGGCATATCAATGAATAATAAGCATAACAACAAGAACGAGATATGCCCTGTCGGAAAGGTAATGGTCGGCTGATGGAAAAATTTGAACCCCTGCAGAAAGGCATTGAAATATGCGTTTCCCCCGAGCATAAATTCGGAACGGACGCTTTCCTGCTCGCAGACTTTTCCTCACCTCGCCGCAAAGACAAGGTGTGCGACCTCGGAACGGGCTGCGGTATCATACCCTTGCTGCTGAAGATAAAGTTTGAACCCGAGCTTATCTATGGCGTAGACATTCAGGAGCAAGCCATCAGCCAGTTCAAGACTACGCTTGAAAAAAACCAGCTTGACGGGATAACTCCGATACTCGGCGACCTTAAAGACCTCGGAAAGACAGTTCCGAAAGGATTTTTTGACGTTGTTACCTGCAATCCGCCCTACAAAGCTGCAAACGCCGGAATAGAAAGCCTTGGTGAAGCACAGCGCATCGCACGGCACGAGATATTATGCAACATAAACGATGTATGCAAGACTGCGGCGAGCCTGCTCAAATTCGGCGGAAGACTTTGTATATGCAACCGTCCCGAACGACTTGCCGATGTCATCTCTGCAATGAAAAACAATAATATTGAACCCAAAACTCTGCGGTTCGTTGCAAAAAATCATGAAACATCGCCGTGGCTGTTCCTTATCGAGGGAAAACTTGGCGGAAAACCGTTCATGCAGGTACAGCCTACGCTTGCTGTCAGAGATGGCGATGGTTTCACAAAGGAACTTCTCGGCATATACGGTGGAGATAAGGACGGATACTAAGGAAACGCTGATTAAATCGTTTCTGCCGTTTTTCGTCATGCTCTCAGTGACGGATTTTCGAGTATTCCTCAAAACGGCGAAACGA
>JBJEQL010000028.1:0-5676 GCA_051881735.1 Oscillospiraceae bacterium | reverse complement strand
AACTTCACAATGGCATACGAACTGACCGCCTGTGAGCTTCTGGGTGTCAAGAACCTCCATAACATTTCCGTTAGATTCAATTGTACCCTTATCGCCTACCTGTCCGCCGCTTTCAGCATAGAACGGTGTAGTTTCAAGAAGAACAGTAACTCTGTCGCCTTCCTCGCAGATATCAGCAGCATCGCCATTCTTTACCATAGCAAGGATCTTAGTTGTATATTCAAGATCTGTGTAACCAACAAACTTTGTTGTGAACTGTGTGAGAACGCTTGCAGAAGCATCATCCCAGCCGCCGCCAAGCTTTCTGTTTTCACGGGCTGTTTTCTTCTGAATGGTCATGCATTCATGGAACTTGTCCTCATCAACGCTGATTCCGTTTTCTGCACAGATCTCCTTTGTAAGATCAAGAGGGAATCCATAAGTATCGTGAAGTTTGAATGCCTCTTCACCGCCAAGAACCATATCTCCGCCCTTGGATTTGATATCGGCAATATACTGATCAAGAATCTGGGAACCATTTTCAACAGTTTTTGCAAATGCTTCTTCTTCCTGCTTGATAACTCTCTTTATATAGTCACGCTTTGATTCAAGATCGGGATAAGCGCATACATTTTCATTGATAACAGTATCGACAACTTCATAAAGGAACGGTTTCTTTGTGCCGAGAATACGTCCGTGACGAGCAGCTCTTCTGAGAAGACGTCTGAGAACATAGCCTCTTCCCTCGTTTGAAGGAAGTACACCATCGCCAACCATGAATGTTGTGCTTCTGATATGGTCGGTAATAACACGGATAGAAATATCATCCTTGTCATTCTGCTTGTAAACCTTGCCTGTGAGTTCGGAGATTTTCTTCATGATGTTCTGAACTGTATCGACCTCAAAAAGGTTGTCAACATCCTGCATTACGCAAGCGAGTCTTTCAAGACCCATACCTGTGTCGATATTCTTGGTTGCAAGCTGTGTATAGTTTCCGTGACCGTCATTGTCGAACTGTGTGAAAACGTTGTTCCAGATCTCAATAATTCTATCGCAGTCGGAAGCCTGTTCAAAGTTCTCAAACGGACCGTATTTTTCACCTCTGTCGAAGTGAATTTCCGAACAAGGACCGCATGGGCCGCTGCCATGTTCCCAGAAATTATCCTTTTTGCCAAGCTTTATAATTCTGTCACGAGGAACTCCGATCTCGTTTGCCCAGATATCACCTGCTTCATCGTCCTCTTCGTAAATCGTTACCCAAAGTCTGTCCGCAGGGATCTCAAGAACCTTTGTAAGATACTCCCAAGCCCAAGCAATAGCCTCATGCTTGAAATAATCACCGAAAGAGAAGTTTCCAAGCATTTCAAAGTATGTTCCGTGACGTGCAGTTTTACCAACATTTTCAATGTCCGGTGTTCTGATGCACTTCTGACAAGTGGTTACACGGTGACAAGGTGGTTCTTCAATTCCCTGAAAATACTTTTTAAGCGGCGTCATGCCGGCATTGATAAGGAGAATAGAATTATCATCCTTAGGTACGAGAGGTGCGGAATCCATACGAAGATGTCCCTTGCTCTCAAAAAATTTAAGATAACTTTCACGAAGATCGTTAAGTCCTGTCCACTTCATTTTTATCTACTCCAATCAAATTATATTTTGGCTGAAATCAGTCTTCTTCGTCCTCTTCAGGCATATCCCAGTTGTGATAAACCTTCTGAACGTCATCATTATCTTCAAGAGTCTCGAGAAGAAGATTCATCTTACGGATAGATTCTTCATCAGTAAGAGTTGTATAGGTTGCAGGAACCATTTCAACATCTGCAGAAATGAGCTTGTATCCCTTTTCAACAAGTCCATCACGAACTGCTGGAAGATCATTAGGCTCTGTTTCGATCTCAATTGTATCATCTTCCATTGAAAAGTCGGAAGCACCGAGGTCGAAAACATCTTCCATGACCTTGTCTTCATCAAGACCTGTTCCGTCAGCAACAATGATTCCCTTGCTTGAAAACATAAAGGATACACAGCCTGTTGTTCCGAGGTTTCCGCCGAACTTGTCAAAGTAGTGACGAATATCGCCTGCTGTTCTGTTTTTGTTGTCTGTGAGAGTTTCAACGATAACAGCTACTCCGTTAGGGCCGTAACCTTCATAAACGTTTGATTCGTAGTTGGTTTTATCTCCGCCGCCTGCGGCTTTCTTGATAACTCTTTCGATATTATCGTTAGGAACGTTGTTGGCTTTAGCTTTTGCAATAAGTTCACGAAGCTTTGAGTTGCTGTTAGGATCTCCGCCGCCCTCTTTTACACAAACGGTTATTTCACGTCCGATCTTGGTAAAAATCTTGGCTCTTGCACCGTCTGTTGCTTCTTTCTTTCTTTTAATGTTGTTCCATTTGGAATGTCCTGACATAACTTTAAATCTCCTTATAAATAAAATTTACATTATAATATTTTTGCTGAACAAATTTAAGTACAGCTTGTTGTTGTGAGTTTTTATCGGCTCACCATGCGTAAAAAGAATACGTTCGGGAGCAATATCGCTTATTCTTGTGATAAATTCACGCGCCCTTTTCGGACTTTCGCAAATTGACGGAAAACAAGGATAAACAAGATTCATTACAGCATCGCCTATGTAAAGATCTTTTCCGAACAGATATGCAAGCGACCCTTTGGTATGTCCTTGTGCAGAATAAACTATGCACTCTGTTCCAAGCTCTGACGTCAGATCGGAATCTTCATTAATAAATCTGTAAACATCAAAAAGCTCGACCGGCTTTGCTTTCCGCTTTTCTGCAAAATAGTTCATCGCTGCTCCGGTTATTCCGACAGAATAGCTGTTCCTCGTTGAACTGCCTGAAACAAGTTCATAATCAGCCTTGCTAATGTATATCTTTGCGTTAAAAAGTTCGGAAAAATACTTTGCATTTCCTGCAGCTTCTCTGTGACCATGCGTAAGCAGGATCTTTTTTATGTTATAATTGAGCAGCCACATTTCAATGCTGTCACGGTATCGTGCTTCGCCTGTGTCAATAAGTATATCTCCATCCGGACTCTTTACAACGTAGCAATGAACTTTATCACAGTTTATCATATTAAGATTATCATACAGATCGTTCATTTTACACCTCCGTATTATCCCAAATATAATTGAAAAGCTCGTTTATCCTGTCATTATTACCCAACAGATCAAGATATCCGAAGAGCGTTTCGAGCGATGTCGCTCGGCGATATTCAATTGGATTTGAGCTTTTCGGAACGGTGTTTGAAGTTGCATTTCGCCCTCTTTTCATGATATCAGTTTCATCTTCGGTCAAAAGCGGTAAAATCACATCGACCGCTCGTGACTGATACGCCGCCCTAACCTTTTCAACAGCTTCTTTATGCAATTTGTTTACAGGCATATTAGCCGTTTTAACAAGACGTTCCCTGACAAGCTTTTCATAAATTGCATCGCCAAGAAATGCAAGCGTCAGCGGACTGTATTGATTTACTTCATGTTTTTCTATGATACATCACCCTTTGTTCTCGTTCCCGAACTATGACTGAAATGAAACAACATATCAATAAAGCTCTTGTGATAAGGAATGAATATTTCCTTATCTATCATAGCCTTTATTTCATCTATATCCGCCCATTTTGCATTCTGAACCTCTTCGGGCTGAAGTTTCAGTTCCGATATATCAATATCTTGGTTCACAGCATACCAGTCGTCAAATACGCTTTTGTCCACAATTGTAATAAAATGCCGAAGCTGTGAGGGTTCAAGTACTATTCCAAGCTCCTCTCGGACTTCCCTTATAGCCGCAGATAAACTTGTATCACCCGAAACAGCACTGCCGCCCACACTTACATCCCACATATTGCTCCAGCCTTTTTTGAAAGGCTGTCTTTGCTGGACAAGCATCTTACTGTCCGAATTGAAAATACAGATATGAACGACCATTCTGTAAAATCCATCGGGAGTCTTATCCCCTCTTATCATGCTTTTTACTGTTTTTATACGATTTTCATCATATAAATCGAATATTTCCATAGAAATTCACCATTAATATACGAAATCAAACTCAAATCCGTAGATATTAACAACATCACCTTCGTTAATACCCATTTCTTCAAGCTTATCGATAACACCGGAATTACGAAGAACACGTTGGAAGTATTGAAGCGACGAATAATCGTCCATATCAACTGTTCGCATGATATTTTCAAGCCACGGAGCTTCAACGTAGTAAACAGCATCATCTCCACGGGTAATTTCAAATTTTTCGCCCATTCCTGCACGTTCGTCAAGCTCTTGCTGCGTCAACGGCTCAGGTTCATATTCCTTTATCGGCGGAAGAGTATCAAGTTCTGCCGAAACAGCATCCATAAGTTCCTTTGTGCCTTGAGTTGTAGCTGCTGAGATTTGATAGAATTCAAGACCCTTGCTTTCTATATATGACTTAAACTCCTCTATCTGCTCAGGCGAAGCCATATCACACTTATTTGCTGCAACTATCTGAGGTCTGTCAGCAAGATCCTCACTGAAATTACGGAGCTCTCTATTTATTATCTCAAAGTCTTCCTTAGGATCTCTTCCCTCAACTCCTGAAACATCAACAACATGAACTATCAGTCTGCATCGGTCAACATGACGCAGAAACTCGTGTCCAAGACCTACGCCTTCACTCGCACCCTCAATAAGTCCGGGAATATCAGCCATAACGAATGATTTTCCCTCACTTATTTTTACAACGCCAAGAACAGGCGTAAGCGTTGTAAAATGATAATTTGCTATCTTAGGCTTTGCTGCGGAAACAACCGAAATCAACGTTGATTTTCCAACATTCGGAAATCCTACCAGACCAACATCGGCAAGCAATTTAAGTTCAAGAGTAACTTCAAATTCTTCACCAATAAATCCGGGCTTTGCAAATTTCGGTATCTGTCTTGTAGGTGTAGCAAATCGGGCATTTCCTTTACCACCCTTGCCTCCCCTTGCGATTATTTTCGGCTCATCCGAAGACATATCAGCCATGATTCTGCCTGTTGCAGCGTCACGGATAACCGTTCCCTGCGGAACCTTTATTATAAGGTCAGGTGCATTTCTTCCTGTGCAGTTTCCTGCACCGCCGTTCTGTCCCTTTTCGGCAACATACTTACGCTTATATCTGAAATCAATAAGCGTTGATATATTAGTATCAACAACAAAAACAATATCTCCGCCTTTTCCGCCGTCACCGCCGTCAGGACCGCCTGCTGCGACATACTTTTCACGGTGGAATGAAACAGCGCCGTCACCGCCGTTTCCTGCTTTAATATAGATCTTAGCTTTATCAACGAACATATAATACTCCGTTCCAAGAAATACTGTCAGACTGCTATAAAAAACTTCATCTGATCCTATTCCCAAATCAAGCGGCTTTGCCGCATTCAGACATTAAAATACATTATATTATACCACATTTTTTGAAGAGTTGTCAATATTTTTTATGATAAATTACACTTTTACATTTATCTCTGATGTGAATACATAATATATGGGTAAAGAAATACATAAAAAACAAAAAAGGGATAGAAAACCTATCCCTTTTTTAAAAGTCAGAATATTAAATTAGTCAGCAGTATAAACGCTTACCTTCTTGCGGTCACGTCCAACGCGCTCAAATCTTACTGTTCCGTCAACCTTTGCGAAAAGTGTATTATCGGAACCCATAC
>JBJEQL010000027.1:0-1521 GCA_051881735.1 Oscillospiraceae bacterium | reverse complement strand
ACATATCTCCCTGTTCTTCAGGGTATCACAAAGGCAGCTTCCAACTCCGACAGCTTCCTTTCCGCTGCATCCTTCCAGGAAACAACGAGAGCGCTCACAGATGCCGCAATCAAGGGCAAGACCGACCACCTCATGGGACTTAAGGAGAACGTTATTATCGGTAAACTTATCCCTGCAGGTACAGGTATGGGCGTTTACAACAACGTTACAATAATGAAAAACGAAGGCTTTGCAGATCATAGCGTACAGTCGCAGAATTTGTAAGTTAAAGTAATGAAAACCGCTGTATGATTTTTCATACGGCGGTTTTTTGTGCCCTCAGTATTGAAAAAAATATAAGAATGTGCTAAAATAGATAAAAACGGTTTCACGGAGGATATGGATATGACAGAAAGATTTGATATCAGCGGCAGTTGGGATTACTGCTTGGAAAATGACGACCATAAAGAAGTTTCAAAAGGTAACACAACGCTGCCCTCAACAGTTTCACAGATGAAGCTTTCTCCTTATAAAGAGGAACGTGAGGACGGATTTCTCGGCGATCCGTATAAGTTTGAAGGATACGCCGTTTATAGCAGGAAAGTTGACCTGCGCAGACCTGCTGACGATGAGGAGTTCTTTCTTGTGCTTGAACGGACGAGAATAAGCGAGGTTTCTATCAACGGTAAACTCGTCGGAACGCAGAACAGCCTTTGCACGGCACACAGATACAACATCACAGAGTATATTTCAGACGGCGAAAACGAAATATCGATCAAGATAAGCAATATTGGCTATCCGGTTCCCGGAGGACATATGACTTCTCCTGATACGCAGACAAACTGGCTTGGCATCCTCGGTGAGATGTACATATCCGCAGAAAAGGTCGTTCGTGCGGAAAAGGTTCGTGTATTTACTAAACCGAATGAACAAAGGATCGTTATCGCAGGAACAGTTGTCGGCGGAAAGTGCTGTCTTACGGCGGAAGTTGAGGGCTTTGAACCTGTTGATTTTACCGCTGAAGGTGATTTTGAATATGAATATAAAATGGACGGGGCAAAGCTCTGGAGCGAATTTGAACATAACATCTATACGCTGCGTCTGGAGTGTGGTCTGGACGTTACGACTGTAAACTTCGGTATGAGAAGCTATGAAACAAAGGGACGAGAACTGCTTGTAAATGGTGAGAGAGCGTTCCTGCGCGGCAAGCATGACGGTATGATATTCCCGATGACGGGCGCTGCGCCTATGGATAAGCAGTCATGGCTTCGTGTTATGGGTACAGCAAAGGAACACGGCATCAATCACTACCGTTTTCACACCTGCTGTCCGCCCAAGGCAGCATTTGAAGCAGCCGATGAACTTGGAATTTATATGGAACCTGAGCTGCCGTTCTGGGGAACTGTCGAGGAAGAGCTTAATGACGGTCAGAGTTATCTTATCGAAGAGGGCTACCGTATTCTTGATGAATTTGGAAATCATCCATCATTTTTTGCACTTTCGCTCGGAAATGAGCTTTGGGGCAGCAAGGAAAGATTGAAC
>JBJEQL010000026.1:0-5688 GCA_051881735.1 Oscillospiraceae bacterium | reverse complement strand
GAATTATTCTATCTGTCGGCTTTGTCTATAGAACGATTAAAGATTAGTATAAAAACTATTTTCAACAGTTACGAAATTTTGCTTGATTTTTTGTACACTTTGAGTTTAAAGATTAGTATAAAAAGCAGGATTCAAATTTATGCTTTTCTGTTCGGGCATTTTATGATAATGCCTGAAACTTCGTGTCCGAGGTGGCAGGAGATCGTTGCACCAACTTCACATATCTCCTCGGGACCATAGCCGACAGCTTTCTTCATAAGCTTTATAAGCTCTTCGGTAAGCTCGGGACGGCTGCCGTCAAGGACTGCGTAATCAGTTTCGGGAACCATGTGTTCAACCGCATATTCTACCATTTTCGGAAGAACTGCCTTTTCTCCTCTGATTTTTGCAACAGTTTCGGAAACAGCGTCGGTAAAGGTGATGATAGGCTTTAGACCAAGCATTTCACCTACGAAAGCAGTTGCGCAGCCAACTCTGCCTGATTTCTTAGCATATTTTAATGTATATGCCGTGCAGATTATGATACCGCTGTCGAACCAGTCGGTAAGGTATGCGATAACTTCATCGGCAGAAGCACCCTTCTGGATCTTCTTTGCAGCCTGCATAACAGGCAGACCGTAAGCTCCGGTGTAAGCCTTGCTGTCCATAACGGTGATGTTCATTTTGTCCTTTGCTTCAGGGTGAAGCTCATAGAATTTATCTCTTGCAGCGTTTGCGTTGTTGAACGAATTTGAGCCGATAGAAGCGATCACAACGTTTATAAGGTCGGTAACGCCGTCATCATACTGCTTTTCATATTCTCCGATATAATCTTCAACACGGATCTGTGAGGTGTGCGGCATATCTTCGCATTCGTCCATAAGCTTATAGAATTCTTTGGTTGAATATTCAACGTGTTCGCGCAGGCTGCGTTCGCCCACAATTATCCAGAAGTTTACAAGTGCAATATCATATTTTGCAGCCTGTTCGAGGGAAATATCACTTGCAGAGTCGGTCATAATTTTAACTTTGCTCATAAAACGGTATTCTCCTTTTTTAATTAAAATACGGTCGAATTTTGATTTGGGTCAATTATACCATATTTTATATGCAATTGCAAGTTTTTGTTTGCAAAAAGCTTGGCGATATGTTATAATACTAAAAATACTATCCACGAGGTGAATGTTATGGATAAATATTATGCCGACCAGCATTTGCATACAAGCTTCTCGGGTGACAGCGAAACACCGCCCGAAAAGCAGATAGAGCGAGCTATCTCACTTGGAATGAGTGAGATGTGTTTTACCGATCATCATGATTATGATATGAAATCGGATGTAGACTTTACCCTTGATTTTGACGCATATTTCTCCGAAATGCATCGGCTTAAAGAAAAATACAGTTCTGTTATCGACATATCGATAGGCGTTGAGCTTGGACTGCAGCTTCATATCGCAGACTATCTTGACAAGCTTACGAAAAAATACGACTGCCTTGATTATATCATAGGTTCAAACCACGTTATTGACGGAATTGACCCGTATTTTCCCATTTTTTTTGAAAGCAACGGTGCAGATTCCTATGAGCGTTTTTTTAAGGTGACCCTCAAACGTATAAAGCGTATAAAATGCTATGACAGCCTCGGACACCTCGATTATATTGTCCGTTACGGAAAACAACACGGACTTACCTATTCTTACGCAGAGTATGCCGGCTATATTGATGAGATCTTACGTCAGCTTGTGACGGACGGAAAGGCGCTTGAATGTAACAGCGGAGCTTTTTCAAGAGGAATGGACGAGCCGAATCCATGTACTGACATCCTCAAACGCTTCCGTGAACTTGGCGGAGAGCTTGTAACTCTCGGGTCGGATGCTCACTCCCCCGAAACGCTTGGCGATATGTTTGCTGAGTGCGGCGAGATACTTAAAAACTGCGGTTTCAAATATTATGCCGTATACAAAAACAGAAAACCTCAAATGCGTGTGCTGTAAAAAATATTGTAGAAATTGCACTTTTTGCTGAACAGATTTTGTGCAGACTTAACAACAATTGTTTTGTGGCAACGTTTGTGTGGCAGCAATATGTCTTGAGCCAATAGATAATTGTGAAATTTATTTTAAATCCGGGAAAAGATGCTAAAGTTTTTCAAGTTTCTGCCGATAGAAATAATAGAGAAAAATAGCGCCATAATAAAGGCGCAGAAAAACTATGATTGGAGGCTGTTTTATGGAAATCAATAAACTCGGTTCGGCAATGGGCGTATACAGAAAGATGGAAAACAGCTATAAGTCAAGCGTCAAGGACGGAAAAAAGGTTTCGGCAGTTTCCGCTAAGAGAGTCGATACATTTGAAATGTCCTCAGCCGCAAGAGCAAGCATTGAGCCTGCAAAGGCCGCTGCAAAGAAATTTGCTGAAAGCGATGCATCTGCAGACAGGATCGCTTCGCTCAAGAGCAGGATCGCTGACGGAAGCTACAATATCTCTCCCGAAAGCGTTGCCGCTTCTATCTTTGAGGGATAATATCCCATAAACCGACTGTCATGGAAAGGGTGAACTGATTTGGCTGCAGATTTTTTTAAACTTGTCCGCTTTTTTAATGAATATATCGCTCATTACAAAGAGCTGCTCGATTTTGAATACAGCAAGCTGGACATGATAAACAACGATAAAATTGAAGAATTGAGCCGAAGCCTTTCCAGGGAACAGGCGCTTATAATGAAATCAAATTCAATGGAAAAAAAGCGTATCGAAATTCTCGGTGAGGATAAAGACCTTACCTTTAAGGAAATTATAGATAAAGCGCCGATATCCTGCAAAAAGAGGCTGGAAGGTCAGTATGAAGAGCTTTCTGCCTGCGTTTTGAAGATAAAGGAGCTTAACGACCTTGCAAACGTTATAATCACCGGCAGACTCAAAAGAGTTGAAAGAAGAACTGCCGAGCTGGATACTTATGACGGCAGGGGCGGAGTTAAGACCGAACACGCAACTCGTGCGGCGATAATGAACAAAGTCTGAGGAGGAGATCACAATGGCTTCAAGCTTTATGGGACTTTATGTGCAGAGAGAAGCTCTTAATTCTGCGCAGAAAGCTCTTGATATAACAGGAAACAACATCAGCAACATTAAAACTCCGGGATATTCTCGCCAGAGATTGGATGTTTGCTCGGTTGCCAATACAGGATACAACCTTTTCTACAATACAAGCGTCGGACTTGCAGGTCAGGGCGTTGACAACGTAGGCGTAGGACAGTACAGAGATGCGCTTGTTGATGAAAAGGTAAGAAATTACACAACCCTTGAAAATAATTACAACATCAAGGATGTTGTAATGAAAGACGTTGAAACTGCGCTTGACAACATCGAATCAAAGGAATACGGCTTTGCCGCAACCCTTTCAAAGTTCAAGGAGGCTCTCCAGAGCTTTGCTACCGATGAAGCAAACCGTAAGGAGCTTGCGAACGTTGCTTTCCGTGAGGCTGAGTCGGTTACACAGCAGATACGCTATATGAACTCACGCCTTGATGATATCTCCGTTCAGACAAAGGGCGACGCTAATATCTCCGTTGACCGTGTAAATGCAATTCTGGAGAGCATGGGTAATCTCAACAAGCAGATCACTAACAGCTATATCCAGATGAATTATATGGAAATGACCGCAAACAGCTATCAGGTAGATAATGATTACGGTCCGCTGGAACTCAAAGACCAGATGAACTCCCTTATTGACGAGCTTGCTTCGTTCGGTGATGTAACGTTTACTGAGGAAAGCAATGGTTCCTATACCATTACATTTGCAGGACAGGTTGCGGTACATAATGATACATACGCTCAGATGTCCATGACAATAGAAGATCCCGATCCGCTTTATATGGGCTTCAAGATCACAAGCGCAGGAAAATATATCCAAAAAGAAGACCGCTATGACGGTCTTATGAACGCAGACCTCTGGAAAAAGCTTGCTACCGACAAGGGCATGACAAACAGAGAGTATGTTCAGAAAACAAACGAAGTTGTTGATATAACAGGCAAGGATAAGCTCAAAGGCGGCGCACTCAGAGGATACCTCGATGTTTATAACGGCGAGGGCGTTTTCAGCGGTACTGATATGAGCGAATTCAACGCAAAAATAAAGAATTATCCCGATGAGATCAACGCTTTGCTCAAAGAGATAAGCACATATAATCAGGAAATTGCAGCAGGCAATACAACAAATCAGGATAAGCTGACCGAGGCTCTTGAAGCGCTCAATGCTTACGGTGAAACAGTTTATGACGATGCTGCAAATACGGTGACATTCTGCGGAGAAACCGTTGTTGACGGCACCGGATATGCGCAGATCGCACTCAAAAATGATGATCCGAATCCCGGAGAGCTTGCATTCGTTATCTCCGGAACAAAATCCGAAACAGATTGGGACGCTTTTGCTGATGCAGACGCAATAAAGGCTGAAGTTCAGGCAAGCGGAACCGATCTTTCTGCTGACCCTGCCGATTATCCTGAGGACAGCAAGATTGGTTCGGCACTAAAAAAGATAAATGAAGATGTTGTTTGGCAGTCGGGATACGCAAATGATTTCCAGGGCATTGAATATTATCGTGATATGCTCAATGCGTTCACTACAACACTTGTAAAGTCGTTCAATGATATATATAAGGATTTCCGGGACGCTAACGGACGTACTCTTGAACTTTTCACATACGAAGGTGAAGACGGAAGTGAGAGCTTCCGCACAGCTGCGGCTAACATAGATGTAACGGCTATGTGGAGAGATCTTCCGAGCCTTCTTGCACAGCCGGAACAGTTCGTGAACGGTACAGAAGATGAGATGGATGAGCTCAACAACGACTACATCCACAAGTGCCTTGCAATATTTGAGAATACATCACTTGAATATGTCAATGATGAAACCGGTCTTAAAGATCCGCTCAAAATGACGCTTGAAAAGTTCGTTGCACATATTTCTGACACTCTCGGAACACAGATCGAGGGCAATGAAAAGATACTCGGAACAACGGATATCATGCTCGAATCTGTTCTGGATGCAAGAGATGAAATAATGGGCGTTTCCATAGATGAAGAGGGTATCAATATGCTCAACTATCAGAAATGGTACAACGCTATTGCACGAATGGTAACAACGCTCGATGAAGCGCTTGACAAGATAATTAACGGCATGGGTGTTGTCGGCAGATAACCGGAGGTTGATATAAAATGAGAATTACTCAGAATTTTACAGACAGAAAATATCTGAAAAACAGCAACAGGGTGCTTTCCAACTACAATAAAAGTATGCAGAAGATCTGGTCTCAGATGGACTATTTCAGAGCTTCCGAGAACGCTATCAATGCCAGCAAGGCAATGACAGTCCGCAAGAATCTTCAGGATATTGAGATTTACGATTCCAACCTCAAGTATACTCAGGGACTTTATAAGGCTGCAGAAGAAAACCTTTATACGCTTGCAAATAAGGTGTTTATTGAAGTTTCGACAAAGCTTGAACAGGGCTGCAACGGTACTTACGAGCAGACTCAGCTCGATATTATTGCGCATGAGCTTGACGAGTACGCTGACAGCGCACTCAGAACGCTCAACTCCGATTATGCAGAGCGCAATCTCTTTGGCGGAACGAACAATTCATCGCCTGCTTTCGGATTATTGAAAGAAGCTGACGGTGTGACAGATTCGCTTGACCCTGTTACCGGACAT